>CAMTBF010000057.1 GCA_947068385.1 uncultured Lachnospiraceae bacterium | reverse complement strand
CAAAACTTTATAAACGATCTGCCATTTGGTTGCGCCCATCGCATCAGCCGCTTCCGTAACAAATTCAATCCTATTTCCTAACCCGGATAAACTGGAAAGATTTTTGCAGTTCCTCCAGTTCTACTATAGCTTCTTATTAAATTATAATCTAGGACACCCTAAAATACAACAAAAACAAGAATCACCTGGCATATTGAAGCCTTTCATAAGTTACCGAAAGATTAGCTTTACTTCTTTTCCCTTGTGAAAGCCATACCGAAAATCTCTGCTTAGTCTCTTAAAATATATTTTTTCCGACTTTTTTCATCCAAATACCCCAGAACCCTCATATTTACTGGCAAAACCCGGATTTTCAATTGACCTATGAATTGACCTATCCGTTCTGGAAAGTCCCAAAAAATACGAAAATCCGTACAAATGTAGTCATGACAGATTTCTCAAAAAAACGACAAAATCTTCCCTGCCAAAAAACAGAACCACCCGCACCCCCAGTAAACATCACGTTTTCCGGGCAGAAAAAAACCTCCGAAAATCACTCTCCGGAGGTCTCTCTAGCAGGGCTACAAGGATTCGAACCTTGAAATGACGGAGTCAGAGTCCGTTGCCTTACCGTTTGGCGATAGCCCTATGTCCTGTCACTTGAAATATTATACACGAAGTATTTCCAATTTGCAATACCCAAATTCAAAATTTTTTATTTTTTCTATTTCCACTTTTTCCATTTCCCCACCCCGGCTCCCTCCAAAAAGAGGGAGCCGCGCAGCCCATATCGCCCGCAGCCCCCGCACTTATCCTGTCCCCTCTTACACCTCAAACGTCAGCTCCCCATAAGAAGGCACCGGCCATACGTCCTTGTCCACGATCATCTCCAGCCCGTCGATGGGAGCGCGCAGCTCCTCCATGGCCGCCCGGACTACATCCTTGTAGAAGAACGCCTGCTCCTTGGCATCCTCCATGGCCGTAGCACGGGCCGTGGCCTGAATCAGCCTCCCCAGCGCCTCCTGGGCCGCCGTCAGCTTCCCGTTCACCTCGCCCAGGAGCCCTGCCTGCACCACAGGCTCCGCCCCGGCATCCTTCACGGCCACCACGGTGTCCGCAAGCTGCCTGGTATACTTCACCACGGCAGGGATGTATTTCTTGCCGGCCATGTCGATCATGGTGTTGGCCTCGATGTTGATGGTCTTTGCATAGGTCTCGTAGATGATCTCCTCCCTGGACTCCAGCTCCACTTTCGTAAAGATGCCGAACTTCTCGAAAAGCTTCACCGCCTTGTCCGTGGTCAGCGTACAGGCCGCCTCCACCATGGACTTGATGTTGGGCAGGCCCCGCCTCTCGGCCTCAGCCACCCAGTCCTCGGAGTAGCCGTCCCCGTTGAAGATGATCCTCTGGTGGGCCCCCATGTACTCCTTGATCAGGTCGTGCACCGCCAGATCGAAGTCCTCCGCCTTCTCCAGCCTGTCGGCCGCCTCGCAGAAGGCCTCCGCCACGATGGCGTTCAGGGTGGTGTTGGGGCTGGCGATGGAATCCGCGCTGCCTACCATGCGGAACTCGAACTTGTTCCCCGTGAAGGCAAAGGGCGATGTCCGGTTCCTGTCCGTGGCGTCCTTCTCCAGGTCGGGCAGCGTGGACACGCCGGTCTCCAGCTTGCCGCCCTCCAGGCAGTGGGCCGCCTCGCCGGTCTCCACAAGCTGCTTTACCACATCCTCCAGCTGCTCCCCCAGGAAGATGGAGATGATGGCGGGAGGGGCCTCGTTTGCCCCCAGCCTGTGGTCGTTGCCCACATCCGCCGCGCTCTGGCGCAGGAGGTCCGCATGGGTGTCCACGGCCTTGATGATGCAGGCCAGCACCAGCAGGAACTGGATGTTCTCATTAGGGGTCTCGCCGGGATCCAACAGGTTCACCCCATTGTCCGTGCCCAGGGACCAGTTGTTGTGCTTGCCGGAGCCGTTCACCCCGGCGAAGGGCTTCTCGTGGAGCAGGCAGGTGAGGCCATGGCGGCCCGCCACCTTCTTCATGGTCTCCATGACTAACTGATTGTGGTCAACCGCGATGTTGGCCGTCTCATACACAGGAGCCAGCTCATGCTGGGCCGGGGCCACCTCGTTGTGCTGGGTCTTGGCCGTCACCCCCAGCTTCCACAGCTCCACGTTCAGATCCTTCATATAAGCGCCCACCCGCTCGCGGATAGTGCCGAAATAATGGTCCTCCAGCTCCTGGCCCTTGGGCGCGGGAGCGCCGAACAGGGTGCGCCCGGCGAAGATGAGATCCTCCCGCTGGAGGTATTTATCCCTGTCCACCAGGAAGTACTCCTGCTCCGGCCCTACGCTGGCCACTACCTTCGTGGCCTCCGTGTTGCCGAAGAGGCGCACGATCCTCAGCGCCTGCTGGCTGATCGCCTCCATGGAGCGCAGCAGCGGGGTCTTCTTGTCCAGGGCCTCCCCGGTGTAGGAGCAGAATGCCGTGGGGATGCAGAGGATGACTCCCGTGGCGTCCTCCTTCAGGAACGCCGGGGAGGTGATGTCCCAGGCCGTGTAGCCCCTGGCCTCGAACGTGGCCCGCAGGCCTCCGGAGGGGAAGGAGGAGGCGTCAGGCTCGCCCTTGATCAGCTCCTTGCCGGAGAACTCCATGATCATCTTGCCGTCCTCGTCCGGGTGCGTCACGAAAGCGTCGTGCTTCTCCGCCGTGATGCCGGTGAGGGGCTGGAACCAGTGGGTGTAATGGGTGGCGCCGTTCTCCACGGCCCAGTCCTTCATGGCCTTGGCCACCACGTCCGCGGCCGCCAGGGACAGCTCGCCCCCCTGATCCATGATCTTCCTGACTTCTTTATAGACGCTCCTGGGCAGCCTTTCCTTCATCTTGCCAAAGGTGAATACCTTGCTGGCGAAAATCTCTTCTACGTTCACTACTTCACACATTTTCCTACTCCTTCCTCTCTCCCTGTCCTCCATCGGCCGCATCCCGAGAATCCGCCACATAAAAAAAGTCCCAAAGTAACACCTTACCATGGAACCTCCTCGTTCATTGAATGCCGATGTGCGGAAACGGTGGCATACAGCCGCGCCAACGTTTCGTTTTCTATAAAATACCCTAATTTCCCCCAAAATGCAATACCCCAAATGCCATTTCTCGTTTTCCGCCAAAAAAATCGTCCTCTCCTGCCAAAGGCAGAGCAGGTTGCATAGAGCTTCAAGGTCTCCCGGCTTTCCGGGTCTGGCGGAATGCACAAGGCTTGGGCCGTAAAATGCGGAAGCAGTGCTACGCCCCCGCCTCCGCGCGGTTCTCCCTCCGCAGCAGGTCCCCGGGCGCAGGCGCTTCGGAAAGCCTCACCCATATCGTTTCTTTGGCATGGGGACAGCTCTCCACCGCCTCCCCTTCCCCGTTATACATGGCCTCCACGGTCACCGGCACGTTCCTCCCGTCCGGCTTCATGATCTCAATCGCCTCTCCCACGGAAAATTTGTTGCGCTGCTCGAACCGGGCCAGCTCGCAGACGTCTCCGTCTTCTTTTCCCTCCCTCCAGGGCAGCCCATCCCCCGCAGCCACCTCCTCGATGTTCCCCAGATAGATATATTCGTTCACATAAGTGCTGTTGTCATAGATCTGGGCCTCCCCGGCAGGCTTCCCGAAGTAGAAGCCCGTGGTGAACTGGCGGTAGGTGCACTTGGAGATCTCCGCCCTGTACCAGTCCAGGTTCGCCCGATAGCGCTCTTCGGAGATGAAATAATCGTCAATGGCCCTGCGGTAGGTGCGGGCCACCGTGGCGATGTACAGCGCCGTCTTCATGCGCCCCTCCACCTTGAAGCTGTCTATCCCCGCCTCCACCAGCTCCGGTATATGCTCTATCATGCATAAATCTTTGGAATTGAAGATATATGTGCCCCGCTCGTTCTCGTACACCGGCAGGTACTCCCCGGGCCTGGTCTCCTCCACCACCGCGTACTTCCAGCGGCAGGGATGGGTGCAGGAGCCCTGGTTGGCATCCCGCCCCGTGAAGTAATTGCTCAGAAGGCAACGCCCGGAATAGGAGATGCACATGGAGCCCTGGACGAAGCTCTCGATTTCCATCTCCTCCGGAATCCGCTCCCGGATGGCCCGGATCTCCGCCAAGCTCAGCTCCCTGGCGGACACCACCCGCTTCGCCCCCAGCCCCCACCAGAACTGATAAGTCCGGTAATTGGTGTTGTTGGCCTGGGTGGAGATGTGGATCTCCGCCTCCGGCCACACCTCTCTGGCCACGGCGAACATCCCGGGGTCGGATATGATCAGCCCGTCGCACCGCTCCGGCTCCATGTCCCGTAGCTCCCGGAAATAGGCCGCCGCCCCCTCCAGGTCCTCATTGTGGGCCAGGATATTGGCCGTGACGTACACCTTCACGCCCCTTGCATGGGCAAAGGCCATGCCCTCCGCCATCTCCTCCATGGAGAAATTCTTCGCCTTGGCCCGCAGCCCGAAGGCCTCGCCGCCGATGTACACGGCGTCCGCCCCGAACATCACCGCGGTCTTGAGCACCTCCAGGCTCCCCGCCGGTATCAAAAGCTCCGGTTTCCTTCTCCCCGCCATAGTCCTGCCTTCCTTTCCCTGTCCTTCCCCTATGCTTCCTTTTTTATGCTGACCGTCACCCCGTCCCCCACCGGCAGTATCACCGTCTCCAGCAGGGGATGGTGCTTCAGCTCGTACAGGTATTCCCGCATCCTGGCATGGATGGTGCGGTCGCGCCTGTCCACCGCAAAGCGGGATTCTATTACATCTCCGTCTTGCAGGGCATTGTCGGACACCAGGAGCCCTCCCGGCGCCAGGAGCCGCAAAGTGTCCTTCAGGAAACGGATATACTGCCCCTTGGCCGCGTCCATGAAGATCATGTCGAAGCTGCCTGTCAGCTCCCGCAGGATATCCGCCGCATCCCCCTCCAGCAGGGCGATCCGGTCCTCCCTCCCGGCCCGCCGGAAGTTCTCCCTGGCCACGGGGATCCGCTTCCCGTATTTCTCGATGGTGGTCACATGGCAGCCCTCCGGGCCGTATTCGCTCATGAGCAGCGCAGAAAAGCCCACCGCGGTCCCCACCTCCAGGATCTGCCGCGGCCGCCTGGCCGCCAGCAGAAACTTCAGCAGGCTCTGCGTGGACTTGCGCACGATTGGGATCTGGTTCTCCAGCGCCTCCCTCTCTATCCCGTCCAGGAAGGCCGTATTCCCCCTGTCCAGCGAATCGATGAAGGCCGCCATCCTCTCATCTATAATCATACTTCCTCTTCATATGTGAAACAGCGTCACTCTGCCTCCGGCTCTCCGGCGAGGCCCTCTGTGCCGTCCGGCGTGCCGTTCGTCCCGTCCCCGGACACATCCCCTTGGCCGTCCTCCCCGCCGGGCGCGCTTCCCCCTGCCGGCGGGCCTCCCTCCGAGGAGGAGCCTGCCTGGCCGGAGGAGCTTCCCCTTCCGGCGGAATCCCCTTCGCCCTCCTCTTCCTCGGCCTTCTCCACCACCATGGCCTGCATCATCTCCTCCGCGGTCATGGCCGTGCTCAGGTCGAATGTGCCGGGGCCCACGTCCTCCCTGTACTCCGAGAGATAATACTGCAGCACGAAGAGCCTGGCATCCCGCACCAGCCCCCTGCCCTCGAAAAGCTTTCCGATGTCCAGCGCGGACATGTCAGGGCTGACCGTCACCGTCACCCTCCGGCCCTCCCCCGTAGTCATGGCCGGCTCCGTGAAGATGCGGTAGCCGTAGTCATAACAGATCCCGGCTCCCCGGTAGATCACATACACCACCGCCACCGCCATCACTACCCGGAAGATAGCCCCCGCCACCGCAGCTATTATACTCGTCACTTTCATACTAATACTAACCTCCATGCCCGACCGGCAGGCCCAGGACTTCTTCTCACACTTCCATAATAATCGGCAATATCATGGGCCGTCTCTTGGTCTTCTTCCAGACAAAGTCGCTGAGGGCGTCCTTGGTGGTATTCTTCAGCTTCCCCCAGTCCGTGATCCCTCTGTCCAGGCACCTCTCGATGGCCTCGTCCACGATCTGCCGCGCCTCCTCTATCAGCTCATCGGACTCCTTCACGTACACGAACCCCCTGGACACGATGTCGGGCCCTGCCACAAGCTCCCCGCCTGCCCGGTCCAGGCTCATGACCACCACCATGATGCCGTCCTCCGCCAGATGCTGGCGGTCCCGCAGCACCACGTTCCCCACGTCGCCCACGCCCAGGCCGTCCACCAGAATGGCCCCCACGGGGACCCTGCCCGTGACGCCCGCGTGGTTCTTGTCCAGCTCCAGCACGTCGCCGGAGGAGAGGATGAAGATATTGTCCTTCTCCATGCCCAGGCTCTGGGCGATCTTCGCCTGGGCCTTCAGATGCTTGATCTCCCCGTGGACGGGGACGGAATACTTGGGCCGGATCAGCGCGTAGAGCAGCTTGATTTCCTCCTGGCGGGCATGGCCGGACACATGGGCGTCCTGGAAAATCACGTCCGCGCCCTTGCGGATCAGCTCATTGATCACCTTGGTCACGGACTTCTCGTTGCCCGGGATGGGGTTTGAGGAGAAAATCACCGTGTCCCCCGCGCCGATGGTGATCTTGCGGTGCATGCCGCTGGCCATGCGGCTCAGCGCCGCCATGCTCTCCCCCTGGCTCCCGGTGGTGATCACCACCTGCTTCTCGCTGGGGTAGTCCTTCATCTGCTCTATCTCGATCAGTGTGTTGTCCGGGATGCTGATGCAGCCCAGGTTCCTGGCCGTCTCGATGATGCTCACCATGCTGCGGCCGTCCACGCAGACCTTCCTGCCGAACTTGTACGCCGTGTTGATGATCTGCTGCACCCTGTCCACATTGGAGGCAAAGGTGGCCACGAAGATCCTGGTGTTCTTATGCTCCTCGAACAGATTGTCGAAGGTGGCCCCCACCGTGCGCTCCGAGGGGGTGAAGCCCGGCCGCTCCGCGTTGGTAGAATCGCACATCAGCGCCAGCACGCCCTTCTTGCCCAGCTCCGCGAAGCGCTGCAGGTCGATGGCATCCCCGAATACAGGCGTGTAGTCCACCTTGAAGTCCCCCGTGTGCACCACCACCCCCACCGGGGAGTAGATGGCCAGCGCCGCCGCGTCCACGATGCTGTGGTTGGTCTTGATGAACTCCACCCGAAGCTGCCCCAGATTGATGGACTGGCCGAACTTCACCACCTTGCGCTTGACGCTCTTGGTCATCTCATGTTCCTTGAGCTTGTTCTCGATGATGCCCATGGTGAGCCTGGTGGCATAGATGGGCACGTTGACGTCCCGGAGCACATAGGGGAGCGCCCCGATATGGTCCTCATGGCCGTGGGTGATCACGAAGCCCTTCACCTTGCTGATGTTGTCCTTCAGGTAGGTCACGTCGGGGATCACAAGGTCGATGCCCAACATGTCGTCCGCCGGGAACGACAGGCCGCAGTCCACCACAACAATACTGTCCTCATACTCGAACGCAGTAATGTTCATGCCGATTTGCTCCAGGCCCCCCAAAGGGATTATCTTTAGTCTGGAACCGTTGTTATTCTCTTTTTTCTTCAATTAAAATCTCCTCCACATTCTACACAGTAGCCGTAGAGCTTCACCTCATGATCCACAACACGAAATCCGGTAGTCGCGATGATCTTCCCCTCCAGCTCCTCCAAAGAATCGTCCTGGAACGAAATCACCCTGCCGCATTTGATACAGATCAGATGATGATGGCGGTGTCTCACCGTGCCCTCCAGAGCACTCCCCATCTCATAGCGCACGAACCCGTCGTCAAGACTGACCCGGTCGATCAGATGCAAGCTCCCCAACAGCTGTATGGTTCTATAAACAGTAGCCAGCCCGATGTCCGGACAGTCTGCTTTTACCAACTCAAATATCTCTTCCGCGGTCAGATGCTCCAGGGGGCAGGAATCGATGGCCTCCAGCACCGCCATGCGCTGCCTGGTGACCTTCAGTCCCCTCTCCTTCAGGAGCCTCTCCGCTTTCCCTTTATCTAACGTCATATCTCAATCCATGGGCGCGGCCGCAGCGCCCTGACCTCATCAGCTCTCCAGCTCCACGTCCTCCAGCATGTTCTCGAACACGCCCGCCACGGCTTCCAGCTCCGCGTCGTCGGACACGATGGCATACAGCCCTTCCGCCTCACCGTCGCCGGACATGTCCTTCAGGATCAATGCCTCACCGTCGCCCTCTTCCTCTTCGGTGACAAGGATGTAGTCGATGCCTCCTATCCTGGTCTGCTCCAGCACATAGAACTCCACCGGCTCTTCTCCCTCCGGCGTGAACGTAACTTTCTCCTGCTTCGCCATTTCAGCTCCTCATATACGCCTCCGGGGGCGCAGCTTATGCCTCTGCGTCTGCCCGCCCGCGGCTGCGGTTGTCCAGATAGCCCTGCAGTATCAGGGCCGCCGCGATCTTGTCCACGTGATCCTTGCGCTTCTCCCTGCGGATCCCGGCCTCTATCATGGCCTTGTCCGCCGCCACCGTGGTCAGCCGCTCGTCCCACATGGTGACGGGCAGGCCCGTGCGGCGCTCCAGCTTCTCCCGGAATTCCTCCGTCAGCTCCACCCGCACCCCTTCCGTGGCGTTCATGTTCTTCGGGAGGCCCAGCACGATCTCCTCCACCTCGTATTCCAGGATCAGTTCCTCGATCCTGGCCAATGTCCGGCGCAGCTTGTCCTCTCTCTCCCTGCGGATGATCTCCAGCCCCTGGGCCGTGATGAGCAGGCTGTCGCTGACAGCCACCCCCACCGTCTTGGAGCCGAAGTCTAGACCCATTATGCGCATAGCCGCCTCCTTCTCGTCCCCTATTCCCATTCCTTCGTGCGGATGTACTCCGTCAGCAGCTCCTCCACCAGCTCGTCCCGCTCCACCTTCATGATCATGCTCCGGGCGTTCTTGTGGCTGGTGATATAGGTGGGGTCGCCGCTCATGATGTAGCCCACGATCTGATTCACCGGGTTGTATCCCTTTTCCGTCAGCGCCTCATATACGGCGGCCAGCACCACCTTCGCTCCGGTGGCAGGTTCCGAGTCTACCTTGAAGTATTGTGTGTTTTCCAGATTCTGCATGCCATGACTCCCATCTGCCCGCTCCGGCAGGCTCAACCCTCGACATTCAAGCGCCCAATGCCGTTACTTCCTTTCATCATACCTCATTTGCGCCAAAAATTCAAGCTACATCAAAATTTCATCTGTCAGAAAATCCCTGACCGGTATCTTCACCAATGTGTTTATCATGGAGGGGGCCTCCTGCAGGCGCTCCGTGACGTCCACCGCCACCTTCACGTAGTCCTTCGTATGGCCGATGCAGTATGTCCGCCCGCCTATCTCCCGGGTCTCCTCCAGAAGCGCTTCGGCTTCCTTTCCTATGTACCGCCTGCGGAATGCCCCGGACTGCCGCTCCCCCAGGGCGATCAGCTCGGCGCTGCGCCTGGCCTTCACCGGCTCCGGCACCTGGTCCGGCATGGAGGCCGCCGCCGTCCCGGCCCGCCTGGAATATTTGAAGACATGCATCTCATAAAACCCCACCTTCTCCAGGAAGCTCCGGGTCTGTGCGAACTCCTCTTCCGTCTCCCCCGGGAAGCCCACGATTATATCCGTGGTGACGGCAGGCCGCTCGAAGCATTCCCGCAGCAGCTCCACGCTTCTATAGTATTCCCCGGTGCCGTAATGCCTATTCATCCTTTTTAAGGTGGCGTCGCAGCCGCTCTGGAGGGAAAGGTGGAAATGGGGGCAGAGCTTGGGCAGCGCCGCCAGGCGCTCTGCCGCCTCCCGCGTGACGATGCGGGGCTCCAGGGAACCTAAGCGGATCCGCTCCAGGCCGTCTGTGCCGTGGATCCGCTCCACCAGCTCCACCAGCCTGCTGTGGCCATCGTATCTGGGCTGACGCTTTCCTTCTTCCCGCTTCCGTCCGCCCTCTGCGCCCGCGCCCTCCCGCGCTTCCTGGCCGCCCTGACCGAAATCGATCCCGTAGGAGCTGATGTGGATGCCCGTGAGCACCACCTCCCGGTAGCCCGCCTCCACAAGCCCCCGCACCTCCTCCAGGATGTCTTCCTCCCTGCGGCTCCTGACCCTGCCCCTGGCATAGGGGATGGCGCAGTAGGAGCAGAACTGGTTGCAGCCGTCCTGGATCTTGATATAGGCCCTGGCGTGCTCCGCCGTGCGCTTCAGCCGCATCTCCTCGTATTCGTAGGTATGCCCGATATCCAGGACGGTGCTGCCCTGCAGGGTCTTGTCCCTGCCGCGGGTCCCGTCCGCCTCCTGCCTTTTCTCCAGGTACTCCTCCAGGATGGCCGCGATGTCCTTCTTCCGGTTGTTGCCGATGGCAAGGTCTATGCCCGGATCCGCCTCCACGGCCTCCCTCCCCGTCTGCACATAGCAGCCCACCGCCACCACCACCGCATCGGGGTTGAGCTGCCTGGCCCGGTGCAGCATCTGCCTGCTCTTCCTGTCGGCGATGTTGGTGACCGTACATGTGTTCACGATATAGATATCGGCTCTTTCATCAAATGCCACAATGCCATATCCCTTTTCCCGAAGGATTTGGCGCATTACTTCCATTTCATAGGAATTGACCTTGCAGCCCAGATTATACAATGCCACAGTTTTCATGATTATTCCCCACTTTTTTTGTACTGTTTTCGCCTTGACTTTTGCGCCGCCAGCCGTTAATATGTTGACTGGAAGGTAAACCAGACAGGAGGTAAAGAAGATGAAGACAGTACAAATTTTCCTTAATTCAATCGACAAAGTCAAATCCTTTGTAAACGACATCTCCAAGTTCGACTACGATTTCGACTTGGTATCCGGCAGATATGTTGTTGACGCGAAATCCATCATGGGCATCTTCAGCTTAGATCTGTCCAAACCCATCGACTTGAACATCCATACAGAGGAAGGTGCAGACGAGGTACTGGAGTTCTTGAAGCCCTACATCGTACAGTGAGGGACAGCGGGCACCAGGGCCCGGCGGGCAGCGCACGACAGAGGAAATCCAGGCAAAGAGGCCTTCAGGAGCGCATCCTGAAAGGCCTTTTTTATGCGCCGGCCGCGGCTACTCCACGATGACCAGCTCCTTGGTCTCCAGGGCCCTGCTCACCAGCTCCTCTATCCCCTGGTCCAGATTGCGCTCATGGCGGCGGATGACATTGATGTTGGGCTTGGTCACGGGATGCTTGGCCACGAAGATCGTGCAGCAGTCCTCATAGGGCAGGATGGACGTCTCGAAGGTGCCGATCCGCTGGGCCACCTCCACGATCTCCAGCTTGTCGAAGCCGATCAGCGGGCGGTACACCGGCAGGGTGCAGACCTCGTCGGTGGCGGCCAGGGACTGCATGGTCTGGGAGGCCACCTGCCCGATGCTCTCGCCGGTGATCAGGCCCAGGCACTCCGTGTCCCTGGCGATCCGCTCTGCGATCCGCATCATGTACCGGCGCATGATGATGGTCAGCTCCTCATGGGGGCATTTCTCATGGATGTAGAGCTGGATGTCCGTGAAATTGATGACGTGGAGCCAGACGGGCCCCGCGTACCCGGCCACGGTCCTGGCCAGGTCCACCACCTTCTGCCTGGCCCGCTCGCTGGTGTAGGGCGGCGCGTGGAAATACACCGCGTCCAGCTTCACCCCCCGCTTCGCTATCATGTACCCTGCCACAGGGGAGTCTATGCCCCCGGAGAGGAGCAGCATGGCCTTGCCCCCTGTCCCCACGGGCATGCCGCCGGGGCCGGGGATGGTCTCCGAATAGATGTATATCTTCTCACGGATCTCCACGTTCAGCAGGACCTCCGGCTCGTGCACGTCCACTTTCATCTCCGGGTAGGCGTTCAGGATGGCCTCCCCCAGAGCCGCGTTGATCTCCATGGATTCCCTGGGGTAGTCCTTGCGGGCCCTTCTGGAATGCACCTTGAAGGTCTTATGCTTGTCCGGATAGACCTGGTCCACATATTCCACCACTCTCTCGCAGAGCTTCTCAAAGCCCTCGTCCTCCGCATAGACCACAGGGCAGATGCCGGAGATGCCGAACACCTTCTTCAGCCCCTCCACCGCCTCGTCGAAGTCGAACTCCCCCTGGGCCTCCACGAAGATGCGCCCCTGGGATTTGTGGATGAGGAACTGCCCCTCGCACTTCCTGAGCGCCAGCTTCATCTGGTGCATCAGCATGTCCTCGAACAGATAGCGGTTCTTTCCCTTGATGCCGATCTCGGCATATTTTATCAAAAAAGCTGTAAACATGGC
>CAMTBF010000056.1 GCA_947068385.1 uncultured Lachnospiraceae bacterium | reverse complement strand
TTTCAGATTGATTATACTACACAAATCACAACAAATACACAACGAACGGACGGTTCTTTGACTACAAACCAGTTTTTGGTGGTTACCGTTACCTGTTCGAGGATTCGTGCCGGTGGCGTATAGCCGTATAAAAATGTACGGAAACCTTGTGCGGCGGGGAGATTTGTGATATGCTTTGTTATGCGGCCAGAGGTTTTCCGGACGGATGGCGGCCGCGGAATAAGGAAGGAATGAGGAATAGGGAGGAAGCGGCATATGAGAAAAGCGGATAGATTTGCCAAGGAGCTGTCTGTGGGAGGCCTGTGCCTGGCGGCGGCCCTGGGCCTGGCGGGATGCGGGGACAAGAGCCCCTTGGATCCCGGGGATCCTGTCTCCCTGACGGTATGGCATTACTATAACGGCTCCCAGCAGGCGGCCTTTGACGCGCTGGTGGAGGAATTCAACGACACGGCGGGCCGGGAGCTGGGGATCTATGTACAGGGCTACAGCCAGGGCTCCGTGTCCGACCTGGAGACTGCGGTGCGGGACGCCATCGGCGGAAAGGTGGGGGCGGACGCCATGCCGGACCTGTTCTCCTCCTATGCGGACACGGCCTATGAGGTGGAGCAGGCAGGCGCCCTGGCCAACCTGTCGGACTACCTGGACGAGGAGGAGCTGGCAAAGTATGTGGACTCCTACATCGAGGAGGGGCGCATCGCCGCCGACGGCTCCCTGCGGATATTCCCCACGGCCAAGTCCACGGAGATCATGATGCTCAACAAGACGGACTGGGAGCCCTTCGCGGCTGCCACGGGCCTTACCCTGGCGGACCTGGAGACCATGGAGGGCGTCACCGCGGCGGCGGAGGCGTACTATGAATGGACGGACAGCCAGACCCCGGATGTGCCAGAGGACGGCAGGGCGTTTTACGGCAGGGACGCAGTGGCGAATTATTTCCTGATCGGCATGCAGCAGCTGGGGGTGGAGATCTTCCAGGTGGAGAACGGCCAGCTGACCCTGAACGTGCCCCGGGAGGAGCTGCACCGCCTGTGGGAGAATTATTACGTGCCTATGGTCAAAGGGTATTTCGGGGCCTACGGGTCCTTCCGCTCGGACGACGTGAAGACGGGAGACCTGCTGGCATATACGGGCTCCACCTCCTCCGCCATGTATTTCCCCAACCAGGTGGAGCTGGAGGACGGCAGCTATCCGATCGACTATCTGGTGATGGCGGCGCCTGTGTTCCAGGGCGGGCGGCACATAGCCGTGCAGCAGGGGGCGGGCATGGTGGTCAGCAAGTCCGACGCCAGGCACGAGTACGCTGCCGTGGAATTCCTGAAATGGTTCACGGAGACGGAGAACAACCTGCGCTTCGGCTGCGTGTCAGGCTATCTGCCCGTGCGCAGGGACGCTGCCAGCAGGTCGGAGCTGGACCGGGTGATCGAGGAGCAGGGGCTTGAGGTGGCCCCTAAGACCTATGACTGCCTGACCACGGTCTTCGGGCAGATGGACGACATGACGCTATATGCCAACAAAAGCTTCGAGAACGGCACGGCGGCCAGGAAGGTGCTGGAGTACCATCTGGCGGACAAGGCGGCTGCGGACCGGGCGGCCGTGGAGGAGGCCCTGGCCCAGGGAAAGAGCCTGGAGGAGGCCGTGGCGGACTATGTGACCGAGGAGAGCTTTGAGGTGTGGTACGGGGCCTTTTGCGAGGCCCTGAAGCAGGCAGTGGGTGAGTAGGACAAAATGGAAGGCAGAAGACCGAGCAGAAAAGAGACGAACATATTCATGATTTTTCTGGTTCCGCTGATCGCCATCATGCTGACGCAGAGCCTGATCACCATCGGCACGCTGGTGATGAAGCGGGTCACGGGGATGATGGAGGAATTTTCCGTCAGCATGATGAACCGGCTGGTGGAGAACAGGAAGGTGATCCTGCAGAACGATATGAACCAGAGATGGGCGTCCATCCATGAGCAGGAAGGGGTCATTGACGGGATCCTGGACCGGTTCCTGGAGGAGGCGGGCTTGAGCCTGGACGGGCTGCTCGCCTCGGAGGAGGGGAAGAACGAGCTGCTGGAGCTGTTCTTCCCGGAATGCCTGGACATCCTGCAGAGCCATTCCACCACGGGCATCTTTCTGGTCCTGACAGGAACGGATATGGGGGAGCCGGGGGAGTACGCCGGCTTCTTCGTCAGGGATTCCGACCCGTACACCAATCCCGCCAACGGCACGGACCTGCTCCTGGAGCGGGGCAGCAAGCTCCTGTCCAGGGAGTGGAACATCCCCCTGGACACCTCCTGGACCACCCGCTTCCGCATGGAGGGGCAGGGCAGGGAGGCTGCAGAGGATTATTTCTATGAGCCCTGGAGGGCGGGGACGGAATATGCCGATGCGGACACGGCCGACCTGGGGTACTGGTCGCTGCCCTTCCATCTGGAGAAGGACGGCACGGACTCCTATGAAATGATTACATACTCCCTGCCGCTGCGGCATGAGGGGCAGGTGTACGGCGTGATCGGCGTGGAGATCTCCAGCAGGCAGCTCTACGACTACTTCCCGGTGGCAGAGCTCAACGACCAGCAGCAGTCAGGATATCTGCTGGCGGTCAGGGACGGGGAAGGCCTTTACAGGCCCATGGTGGGAAAGGGGATCCTCGCCAACCTGGCCAAGTCCACAGGGGGGGAGCTGGAGCTGCGCAGGACCCGCTACGGCAATCTGTGGCAGGTGGGGGATGTCCGGCTGGAGAGGCAGGACGTGTACGCGGTGGCCTGCCCCCTGAAGCTCTACAGCAACAATGTGCCCTATGAGGACACGGATTGGGTGCTCCTGGGGCTGGACACGGAGGAGAACCTCTTCGGGATGGGCCGCCAGCTCTATCTCTGGCTGGTGGTGGCCATCCTCATCGGCCTGCTCTTCGGCGTGCTGGGCATCTATCTTGTGGTCAGGCATCTGACCAGGCCCTTCCAGCACCTGATGCAGTGCATCAGCCGCGGGAGGGAGGGGCTTTCGGAGTTCAGCCCTTCCAACATCCTGGAGATAGATGCCTTATATGATGTGGTGAAGAACCTGTCGGAGCAGCAGCGGGAGGCGGAGAACATCCTCCTGGAGGAAAAGGAGCGCTACCGCGTGGCGCTGGAGTCCTCCAAGGACGTGTTCTTCTCCTATGACGTGCAGAAGCACGAGCTGGACATCGTGAACCATGAGCGCATGAGCGGGCTGTGGGACTGCAGTGAATACAAGAGCGGCTTCGTGAATCCCGACTGCATCCACGACGCGGACAGGGAGGAGGCCGTCCGGGCCCTGCAGAGCATGGACGATAAGGTGTACGTGGAGTTCCGGCTGAAATGGCCCAGTGATTCGGACTATCGGTGGGTGGCGGTATCCGGCAAGGCGGTCTATGATACGGACGGCAAGCGGCGCAAGCTTGTGGGGAGCATCCGCAACATCCAGGAGCAGAAGGAGAGGGAGGCCGAACAGCGCAGGAGGAACGCCATGGACGGCATCACGGGCCTGTATACCTTCAGCGCGGGCCTGGAACAGGTGGAGGCCAGCAGGAGGGCAGGCCATGGCAGCGGCGTCATGGCAGACCTTCTGGTGGGACGGCTGAAGGAGGCCAATGAGAAGAACGGCATCGTGTTCGGGGATATGGTGCTGGAGGGGCTGGGCGGCCTGATCCGGGGCCGCTGCCAGGCATACACGGCTCAGACAGGGCGGGGGACGGTGGCGCTGCGCCTGGACGGGGACGAGTTCGTCGTATGGCTGGAGCAGGCGGACAGGAAAGAGGCCGCGGCGTGGATGGAAGAACTGCTGGAAAGGGCCGGGGCGGACTTTGACAGGGAGCGGTTCGACGTATCGGTGTGCGCGGGACTGTCCTGCGGAGAGGGGGAGCATGGGACAGAGACGCTGATCCGCATGGCGAAGCTGGCCGGGAGGCAGGCGCTGTCCGGCCCGGGAGGGGGATATGTCTTCTGCGAGGACATCCCGGAGGAGGAGCGGCGGGAGCTTCCGGCCCTGCAGGGGCGGGAGATCGTCAGCCTGGACTACGGGGAGGACGTGGGCCTGGTGTCCATAGCGCTGAACCTGTTCGGCAAGGGGGCGAATTTCCCGGCCCAGATGACCCTGATGCTGCGCAAGATCGGCACATGCTATCAGGCCGAGGCGGTGCTGGTGTCCGTGCTGCGGGAGGACTTCTCTGCGAACTACCTGGAATACCAGTGGCGGGCGGACGGGGAGTCCCCGGCGGGGAACGTGCGCAAATACAGGGAAGAGGACAGGGCGGCCTTCCGCGGCTGGCTGGGCCAGGAGGAGGTCAAGTGGTTCTCCGGGGAGGAAAGCGGCCGGGAGCTTTTGCAGTGCTTCCTGGGCGTGGCGCCCGGGCAGTACGGGGTGGCGCTGCCTATGTACGACAATGGCAGCTATATGGGGAACATCTGCATCCTGGGCCTGGGGCAGGAACAGGCCCTTGACCCCGAGCGGCACCAGAACCTGGCGGAGCTGGGCAGGGTCATCCAGAGCCAGATGAACCAGCAGCAATACGACATCGCCAGCAAGGCGAAGTCGGAATTCCTGTCCCGCATGAGCCATGAGATACGGACGCCCATGAACGGGATCATCGGCATGACGGAGATCGCCCTGCAGCAGGGGCAGAGCCAGGAGCGGGTCATGGACTGCCTGCAGAAGATACAGTCCTCCTCCGGCTATCTGTTGGGGCTGATCAACGATATCCTGGACATGTCCAAGATCGAGAGCGGGAAGATGAAGCTGGAGGCGGACGATTTCGACATCTACGACATGCTGGATACCATAAAGGAGCTGATAGCGCCTCAGGTAGCGGCCAAGGAGATTTCCTTCGTGCAGGACATCCGGCTGGCCCATCGATGGCTGTGCGCGGACCGTATGCGGATCAGCCAGGTGCTCATCAACCTCCTGGGGAACGCGGTGAAGTTCACGCCGGTGAAGGGAAGGGTGACGCTGGAGGTCCGGGAGAAGGAAGCCAGGGAAGAAGGGATCCTGGTGTCCTTCGCGGTGCGGGACACGGGGATAGGCATCGCGAAGGAAGACAGGGACAGGGTCTTCCGCTCCTTCGAGCAGGCCTCCGGCAGGAACCCCTCCAAGCAGCAGGGCACGGGCCTGGGCCTTTCCATCAGCAGCCGCCTGGTCCAGATGATGGGCAGCGCGATCCGTCTGGACAGCGAGCCCGGGGAGGGCAGCACCTTCAGCTTCTCCATCTGGCTCGGGCTGGGGCAGAAGAGGCAGGCGGAGGAGAGGCAGGAGGCGCTGTCCTTCGAGGGCTACCATATCCTGGTGGTGGAGGACAACGAGATCAATGCGGAGATCGCCCAGTGCCTGCTGGAGGAGCGTGGCTTCGCGGTGGACTGCGTCTACGACGGGGCCCAGGCCGTGGAGCGGATCCGCTCTACGGAGCCGGGTACCTATGACGCGATCCTGATGGACATCCTGATGCCGGTGATGGACGGCCTGGAGGCCACCCGCGCCATCCGGGCCATGGACCGGGAGGACTGCAGGACCATACCCATCGTGGCCATGTCCGCCAACGCCTTTGACGATGACCTGAAGAAATCCGTGGAATGCGGCATGAACGGCCATCTGTCCAAGCCGGTGGAGGTGGATAAGCTGTACAGGACCCTGGACGGGATCGTCCGTGGAAAGGGCGAGGGAAAGCAGGAAAAGCAGGGAAAACAGGAAAGATAGGGGAAATAAGGTTCCGCCCGGAGATGTCCGGGCGGAATTTTTACAGGGAGCCCTCGGAGGCTGCGAACACTTCCCGTATGGCCTCCAGATACCCGTACCCGTACAGGTCGTCGGGCTCCAGATAGCTGGTCTCCGTCCACTCGTTCCAGCTGTTGACCGTGATCAGGGGCGGCTGCTTCGGGTGGGCGTCCGCATAGGCCTTTGCCATCAAGAGGGCCTGCTTCACCGCCTCGGGGGCATTGTTCCTCACGATGCCCTCCCGCATGCCGGTGAACCGGGGATTGTTGTCCCAGCCTACGGAGACATGGGGGAAGTAGGGGATTTCCCACTGGCTCTCCAGGTTCTCCCATTCCTTTTTCACGTCTTTGAGGATTTCCCCATAGTCCCTGTCGATATCGGTGAAATGGACGAACTGGTAGTGGCTGATGCTGGAGAAGCCAAGGCGGCTTCCGATGCCGCTGTAGCTTCCTTTATCCCCGGAATCCACGCCGGACAGATTGGGCACATAGCCGTATACGGTGAGCTGCAGATGCAGGTCCGGGAACCCTGCCCGGACAGTCTCCCCCCGGAACCACTCCAGGGCCTGTGCAGCCTCCTTCATGCCGCCTAATCCCTCCACCAGATTGCTCAGGTCGTAGATTTGGAAGACGGGCGCGCCGTCGATACGGTAGTAGTTGGGCTGCCGGAAATAGGAGTCGATGACGTGGCGGCAGGCCCGCTCGAACTCCTGCCTGGCCACGGCGCCCTTCCAGATAACGTTCTTCTGGTCCTGGGACAGGCGCTTGTCCCACAGGTTGTTGGCATCGTGGTTGGCCCACATGAGGTAGAACTTCATGCGGCCACGGTTCCTGGCCTTCAGGAAGCCGTCGTTTAAGCAGTTCTCCAGGAACGGCCTGCCGTCATACCAGTACCAGTCGTAGATGAACACGTTCACCCCGTGGTCGGCCGCGGCCCCGATTTCCATCTCCATCACATAGGGGTCGGCCTCGTTCACGTATCCCCAGAGGGGCTTCCTGGGCCAGCTGTGGCCGGGGAACTTCGATACGGCGTCCTTCACCGACTGCCACTCCCCCATGCCCTGGGGCCAGAACATGCGGGTGCGGGGCTCGTCGCCGGTGTAGGCCGGCCATATGTAGGCGGCTATGTCATATTTTTTCATAGTTGGAAGTTTCCTTTCTCTATTGTTCTCATATTAACCTTTGACGCTGCCCACGGTCAGCCCCTTCATGAAATACTTCTGCACGAAGGGATAGACGGCCAGGATGGGAGCTGCCGCGATGAATATCTGGGCGGATTTCAGGGTGCGGTCGGATATGGTGCTGAGCATCTCCAGGGTCTCCTTGCTGGCGGTGGTGAGGAGGGCGGTGTCGCGGACCACGATGATGCTCTGGAGATAGGTCTGCAGCGGATAATTGGCCGGATCCGTCATGTAGATCATGCCCGCGAACCATTCGTTCCAGTGGCCCACCACGGTGAACAGGGTGATGGTGGCCAGGGAGGGCAGGGACAGGGGCAGATAGAGCTGGGCCAGGATGCGCAGATGCCCTGCGCCGTCCATCATGGCGGATTCCTGGATCTCCTTCGGAATCTGCTTGAAGAAGTTCATCAGGATGATGACATTGAACACCGGCACGGCCCCGGGCAGGATCAAGGCCCAGATGGTGTTCATGATGTTCGTCTGCTTCACCACCATGAACTGGGGGATCAGGCCTCCGGAGAAGACCATGGTGACGAACATGAACCAGGCATAGATGTTCCTGCCCTTCAGCTCCTTGGAGCTCTTGGACAGCGGGTATGCCGTCAGGATTGTACAGGTCATGTTGATCAGCAGCCCCAGGCCCACCCGCTTTATGGAGGTCAGGAAGGAGGTGAGGAACTGGGGCTTGGTCAGGGCATATTTATAGGACTGCAGGTTGAAGTCCAGCGGCACCAGCCCCACCAGCCCTGCGCTGGCCTTTGCCGAGCTGGAGAAGGAGATGGCCAGCACGTTGAGGATGGGCAGCAGGCAGACCGCTGCCATCAGCCCCAGAAAGACATAATTGAAGACATCAAAGGCAAGGCTGCCGTTGCGGACATGCCTGCCGCGGTTCTTTTGCTTCTCTTTCTTTTTCTTCATTCAAAAACCTCCTATCCTAGAAGACCCGATAATCGGCAAATTTGTAGGCCAGCGTGTACCCGATGGAGATGAAGGCGAAGGAGACGACGGATTTGAACAGTCCCATGGCGCTGGCGATGCCGTACTGGTTGTTCTGGAGACCGATGCGGTACACAAAGGTATCGATGATATCGCCGGTCTTCATGACAGTGGGATTGTAGAGGTTCAGGATCTGGTCGAAGCCCGCGTTCAGGATGTTCCCCAGGCTCAAGGTGGCCATCAGCACGATGATGGGCATGATGCCGGGAAGCGTCACGTAGCGCACCTGCTTTAAGCGGTTCGCCCCATCGATTTTCGCCGCATCGTACAGCTCCATGTCGATGGAGGTGATCGCGGCCAGGTACACCACGGTCCCATACCCGAAGCCCTTCCACACATCGGAGACGATGAGGACGCCCGGGAACATCTTCTCATCTCCCAGGAAGAATATAGGGTCTATGCCGAAGAACCCCAGGAGCTGGTTCACGATGCCCGTGGACGGGGACAGGATATCGATCAGGATGCCGCTGAGCACGATCCATGAGAGGAAGTAGGGGATGTAGATCAGGGTCTGTATGCTCCGCTTGTATCCGCTGTGCTTCACCAGGTCCAGCAGGATCGCGAAGACGATCGGCACGACCAGGCCGAACAGCATCTTCATGAAGGAGATGAATACGGTGTTGTACAATATCTGGCCGGTATTGGGCATCTTGAATACATATCTGAAGTTGTCCAGCCCGATCCATGGAGAGCGGAAGAACCCGAGGCGTGGGTTGTACCGTTCGAATGCGATCAGGATTCCGGCCATCGGGTAGTAGGAATAGACCAAAAGAAAGACTACCATGGGCAGCAGCATGAGGTGAAGCACCCACTGGCGCTTGAGGCCTGCCACGAAACGCTTCCTGAAGCTGCCCGCTTTTTCCTGTTTCATTTTCTTGCCAGCCATGCAAGGCTCCTTTCCTTTTTTTAAAATATGCGGGAGAAACAGTTCCCTGTTCCTCCCCGCATGCGGCTCTGCGCCTACCTGCCGATCGCCTGGTTCACTTCCTGGGTGATCTGCTCTCCGCCGAGAGAGATCCACTGGGCCGCGAAATCGTCGAAGGCATCCAGGGAGACGTCGCCGGTGATCATCTTGGTGAAGTTCTCCTGGATCAATTGATCGAGGATCACGTTGTAGGACGCCATGCCCTCCGTGCTTCCGAGGGTATACAGATTCAGGAGCCTCTGATCGTTCTGCTCATAGCTGTCCACCACGGAGAAGGCGCCTTCCGGGCCGCTCCAGATGTAGGTTGCGTAGTAGGAGGGATTGTTCTCCGGGTCGTCGATGTAGCTTTCCACCTGTCCCGCGTTGTCGGATACCAGGACGATGTCCGTGTACTGCCGGTTCACGGCGGCCACCACCATGTCCGCCACCAGGCGGGTATCCACGGCCTTCTGGGTGCGCCGCTCCCCCCAGGCGATGAGCTGGCCCGCGCGCAGCTGCACGCCGTCGCAGGAGCGCAGGGCGCGCTGGTAGCGGTGGGGGCCGGACTCCGGGATGCCGTCGTACCAGAGCTGCCGGTGAATGGGTTGGTGGAGCTGATTTTCGATCATCCCGCCCAGGACTCCCACGACCTCGGGCAGATCAATTTCTAACTGTGCGCGCGCGCCGGTCTCCCACGAGTTATAGAAGCTCGCCAGGAGGTATGAGGTGTCCACGAACACGAGTGTGCGTTCAAGCATGGCTCCTAATTTCCGTTTCATAACTATTGCTCTAAATTGCAGTACCCCCAGCATGCCCCATGCCGGGGCCCTGCGTCGAAGTTCCCGGAGTTTTTCCTGTTGGGAGCGGCGGGCGGGGGCGGCGAGGCGGTTCGGGGCGTCGCCTCGCGGGCGGTGGGCCGCGCCGTAACCCTCCGAATAACCCTTGACGGCAGGCGAGTTGGTTGGTTACATGAGTAACTAAGCAGCGAGGAGGAGGTCTGAGATGGACGAGGCGGCGGCCCCGCTGTTCCAGCAGATAGCGCAACTGATCGAGGACAGCATCGTGGAGGGCACCCTTTCCGAGGGGCAGCGCGCGCCCTCCACCAACGAGCTGGCCGTCTTCCACAAGATCAACCCGGCCACCGCCCGCAAGGGCCTCACGCTGCTCGTGGAGTCCGGCGTGCTGGTCAAGCGCCGGGGGGTGGGCATGTTCGTGACCGACCGCGCCCGGGAGATCATCATGGCCCGCCGCAGGGAACAATTCCCCGGCTCCTACCTGGCCCCCATGATTGACGAGGCCCTGCGCCTCGACCTCAGCCGGGCCCAGCTCCACGACCTCGTTGACCGCGTAGCAGAAAGCAGAGGACTGTACTCATGAACACCACACCGCTCATCGAGGCCCGTCAGTTGCGTGGGCGCTACGCGCGCACGCGCATCTTCGACGGCCTCAACATCGCCATCCAAGGCGGCGGCATCCACGGCCTCATCGGGCCCAACGGCGCGGGCAAGACCACCCTCTTGCGCGCCTTTTCCGGGCAGCTCCCCCACGACGGCCACCTCGCCGTTTGGGGCCAGGACCCCTTTGACAACCCCGAGGTCATGGGGCGCATCGCCCTCGCGGGTATCGACGCCCCCCTGCCCGCAGGTTGGGAGGCCATGAAGCTCTTCCGGGTCGCGCAGTCCCGCTACCCCACCTGGGATCAGGGGCGCGCGCTGGCGCTGCTGCGGGAGTTCTCCCTGCCCAGCTACAAGAAGTACAGCAGCCTCTCCCGCGGACAGAAGTCCGCCCTCGGCATCATCTTCGCGCTGTCCGCCGGCTGCGAACTCACCCTCATGGACGAGCCCTACCTGGGGCTGGACGTGGAAAAGCGCGACGTGTTCTACCGTGAGCTGCGCAACGAGCGCGAGCGCCGCCCGGAGGCCACCTTCATTCTCTCCACCCACGAGCTGCACGAGTCCGAAAAGCTCCTCGACACCGTGAGCATCCTGCACCGCGGCGGGGTGCGGCTCGGCGGCCCGCTGGACGAGGTTCTGGAGGGCTACAGCACGTTCCTCGGGCCCGGCGGCGCGGTGCGGCGGCTTGCCGACGCCCACGCGCCCCACGTGATGCAGGTGGAGGAGCTGGCGGGCAGCGCCCGCCTCGTCCTCTCCCTGCCGCTGCGGGCTGTGGAGGAGGTTCCCGCCGGGGTGCGCGGCAGCGAGCTGACCCTGGAGGAGCTGGCGCGAGCCGTGGAGGGGGAGCAGCGATGAAGGGGCTGAAGCTGTGGTGGGGGTTGATGGATAAGTCCGAAGCGTTCTTTTGGCTGTTTGCGGTGTTCTTCTGGCCGGTGATCTTCCTGGGTGAGGTGATAGAGAATTGGTGGAGCTTTACCCTGGTTTTGTTCATCGTTTTTGCGGTGGCTAAGAAGAACGTCCGCCTGAACGCCGGGTATGCGGCGCTCAATCTGCCTCGCTCAACGTGGCGGCGGCACCAGCGATGCGACGTGCTCATTAACCTGGCCGCCTGTCTCTTTGGTCTGAGCTGGGCTCCGCCCTGGGGGAGCTGGCAGCAGATCGTGCTGATGGCTGTGGCCGTGCTTTCCTCCCTGCGGGCAATCCTCGGGCGAAAGGCCTACCCGGCGGGATCCTACGTCGGAGAGTCGTTAGAGGAAAGGACACGCTCCGTCGAGGCCTCCGGGGATGGTCGTGACGGGCGGACGAAGGGGATCAGTTACCCCGAGACCCTGTTTGTGCAGAGCATCCTCGTGCCTCAGCTTCGTGTGTGGTTGGGGTGGGTCGCTGCCGCCGCCTTCTTTGCGGTGTGTGTGGCGCTGGCGAGCGTGTTGCTGGATACCTCGGGCGGTATGACCCTCATCCTGATACTCGCTACCGGCGCCGCCATATTCACGGTGATGGATGGAACTCAGCGCAGCTATGGCGAGTGGATTCGTTTTGGCGGACACCGTGCGGTGTGGGCTCGATGGACCGGTCTGATTAGCCTTCTGCCCGTGGTGGCTTCGGTCCTGATAGGAGGGTTCTTGGGCTTTGCGAATGGCTCCGGTTGGATAGCCGGCATGTCTGGCGGATTGACGTATATCCTCCTGATCCTTCCCGTGATACTGGTGAGCACTATTGGGGAGTCCAGCAATATCGGCTGGTGCCTCCTCCTGCTGGTGGGAATGGTGATCGGGGGCAGCCTCTTTATCGCCCAGGTAATAGAAAGAACAGAGTGGTTCCTCCTGCAGGGTGGACTGGTGGCGCTGTTGCTCCTCTGCCTGCCGGTGCTGGTTCGAGGCACGGGGCACAACCTGACGGGCGCGGCGCGCTTCTTTGGCGTCAGCAAGGAAAACGCCGAGCAAACGTAGGGTTACGAGGTGCTCTGGAAAACCTGTTGTGACCTGGTTGTTTGTGTCCGTTGGGGTGGGTGTGTAGATTAGTGCGAGTCGCCGCGGCAGCAACCAACCGGCTG
>CAMTBF010000055.1 GCA_947068385.1 uncultured Lachnospiraceae bacterium | reverse complement strand
TTGAAATTAAGACGAACGATGCTGAATCTGCTGCCAAGATTATTGTAGTCGGTGTAGGGGGCGCAGGTAATAATGCTGTAAATAGAATGATTGACGAACAGATCGACGGTGTGGACTTCATCGGGGTCAACACGGACAAGCAGGCACTGCAGCTGTGCAAGGCACCGCAGCTGCTCCAGATCGGCGAGAAGCTGACCAAGGGGCTGGGCGCCGGGGCGAAGCCGGAGATCGGCGAGAAGGCTGCGGAGGAGAGCGCGGAGGAGATTACCGCCGCATTGAAGGGGTCGGACATGGTGTTCGTCACCTGCGGCATGGGAGGCGGCACGGGAACCGGCGCTGCCCCCGTGGTGGCCAAGCTGGCCAAGGACATGGGCATCCTTACGGTGGGCGTGGTGACCAAGCCCTTCCGCTTCGAGGCCAGGACCCGCATGGTGAACGCCTTGAGCGGCATCGAGCGCATCAAGGAGAACGTGGACACGCTGATCGTCATCCCTAATGACAAGCTTCTGCAGATCGTGGACAGGCGCACCACCATGCCGGAGGCGCTGAAGAAGGCGGACGAGGTGCTGCAGCAGGCCGTACAGGGCATCACGGACCTGATCAACCTGCCGGCGATCATCAACCTGGACTTCGCGGACATCCAGACGGTCATGAAGGACAAGGGCATCGCCCATATCGGCATCGGCGAGGGCAAGGGCGACGACAAGGCGCTGGCGGCCGTGAAGATGGCGGTGGAGAGCCCGCTGCTGGAGACCACCATCAGCGGGGCCACGGACGTCATCCTCAACGTGTCCGGGGACATCTCCCTGCCGGATGCCAGCGACGCGGCGGATTTTGTCCAGAGCCTGACGGGAGAGGACGTGAACATCATCTTCGGCGCCATGTACGACGAGTCCAAGGAGGACAGCTGTACCGTCACCGTGATCGCCACAGGGCTGGAGGAGGAGAGCGCTCCCGCGGCACAGTCCAGGTTCGGGGCAGGCAGCATGTACAGGCAGCAGAACGCCCATCTGGGCGCAGGCGGGCTCAAGGGCCTGAACGCGCAGCCCGGCCAGGCGGCGCCCATGCAGACGACCCCTGTCCAGGGCATCCAGAAGCCGGTGGACATCCGCAGCTCCGTGGAGGAGAAGACGCTGAAGATTCCCGATTTCCTGCAGAGGAAGTAGCGTGATACATCATATTCGTGGCTGATAGCCGGGCGGTGAGGCGCCCGGCTCTTTTTGTCGAAAAATTCTTGAAATTTTCTCCTCTGTTTGACAAATTCTTGCGTCCAATCCCTTTATAATGATTGTGAAAAGGATGATGCCGATGCACTATGAGCTATATATTGACAGCCTGTTCCTTCTCAATTTCATCATGAACCTGTTCCTCTGCCTCCTGGTGGACAGGAGCACCCTGCGCATGGCCTCCCTGGGGAGGATGGCCGCGGGAGCGGCTGTGGGAGCGGCCTGCGCGCTGCTTCCCTTTCTGTGGGAAGGCGCCGCCGCCCTTAAGCTGGCGGCAGGAGGGGCGCTGGGCGCGGCGTGGATGCTCTGCATCACATTCCGGGTGAGGAGCCTGAGAATGTTTCTGAAGCTCCTGGAGAGGCTGGCGGTCTGCTCCTTCGGGATGGGCGGCGGGATGCTGTTCCTGATCAGGGCCCTTCCGGGGCTTCGGGAAGCCCTGGCAAGCGTCCCGGGCATCCTGGGGATGGGAGCGCTCTTCCTCCTGCTGTCCGCGCGCTCACGGGGCGAACCCCACGGAGACGGCCAGAGCCTGTGCAGGGCCGTCCTGCGCAGGAACGGCAGGGAGCTTGCGGTGGCGGCCCTGATCGATTCGGGCAACAGCCTGTTCGAGCCAATCAGCGGGAAGCCGGTCTGCGTGGTGGGGAGGGCAGCCTTCGACGGACTGTGGGAGGGCTTCCAGGAGGGGTTCCGGGCCGTTCCCTACCACAGCATCGGGAAGCGGCGGGGCATCCTGCCGGCGTACCTGCTTCCCGAGCTCCGGCTGGAGGCAGGGGGCATGGAATATCTGTTTACAGATGTATATGTGGCTGTCAGCGATGAGGAGATCTCAGGTGCGGACAGTGCGGGCGCGGAGTCCGTGAATATGATAATCAATCCCAGGCTCTTCACGGAGAGGAAAAAGGGAGGCCGCGGAAGACGGCAGAATGAGAGGCGCTATGATACTGAAAGTCATGATACCGGGAAAGATGCAATTCAAGATAATCCGCAGGGATAAGCTGTTCATGCGGGGGGAGGGGGATATCCATTACATAGGCGGTGCCGAGGTGCTGCCGCCTCCCCTGGAGCTGGAGAAGGAGAGCCAGGTCATCGGCGACCTGGGCACGGAGTGCGACGATGAGGCCAAGGCCATCCTGATCGAACACAATCTGCGGCTGGTGGTGTACATAGCCAAGAAATTCGACAATACCGGCGTAGGGGTGGAGGACCTGATTTCCATCGGGACCATCGGCCTGATCAAGTCCATCAACACCTTCAAGCCGGACAAGAACATCAAGCTGGCCACCTACGCCTCCAGGTGCATCGAGAACGAGATACTGATGTACCTGCGCAGGAACAACAAGACCAAGCTGGAGGTGTCCATCGACGAGCCGCTGAACGTGGACTGGGACGGGAACGAGCTGCTGCTGTCGGACATCCTGGGGACGGACGAGGACGTGATCTACCGGGACATCGAAAACGAGGTGGAGCGCAAGCTCCTCATGGGGGCCATCGGCAAGCTGTCGGAGCGGGAGAAGCGGATCATCAAGCTGCGCTTCGGCCTGGGCACCAGGGACGGCCAGGAGATGACCCAGAAGGAGGTGGCCTCCCTGCTGGGAATCTCCCAATCCTACATATCCAGGCTGGAGAAGAAGATCATGCGCCAGCTGAAAAAAGAGATGAGCACGCATATTTAGGCTATGCAAATGGAAGAAAATAGGGTAGAATAAATACAGAACGATAGAATCAGGTATAAAAACATTGATACGACGAGAAGATATATTATCGATAGAATATTTGAAGAAGACGGAGTTCACGGGCTGCCACCAGGGCATGCGCTACCGTCTGGAGGGCGCGGTCGGCGCGGAGGGGGAGAAGCTCCTGCGCTGCACGGTATGGCCGGAGCCCTTCGCCTTTTTTAAGACACCTGAAGAGAAGAGGGAAACTGCTGAGTTTCCGTTTGGGGAGGACGGCGTGGCAGAGGCCATCTGCTGGATGAACGGAATGCTTTCCGAGAAGAAGGAGATATGGGAGAACGCGAAAGAGCGCTGGGACGAGGAGCCATAGCCTTTTTCGCGGATGACCTTGACGGCCGTGCCTTCCGCATGAATCTGCGGAGAATACAATATGTTTGAATATATATATCGGGATATGCTGTCCATGGTGAGGTTCTTTCCTTATGGCCTCGCCCTGGGGCTTTTGATGGCGACGCTTTTTCTGTGGGCAGTGAACGGCGTGAGGAAGCGCAGGGGGGAGCAGCCTGCGGCCAGGCTGCCGGTGGCTGCCTTCGTGATCTATCTGGCCCTGATGCTGGTCATCACGTTTCTGTCCAGGGAGAGCGGGGACAGCAAGGGGATCGACCTGGAGCTGTTCTCCACCTGGGGGATCAATGACAGGAACAATGCCTTTGTCATAGAGAATGTCCTGCTCTTCGTGCCCTATGGCTTTCTGGCGGGCTTTGCCTTCGGGCGGTACCGCAGGTTCCTGCCCTGCCTGGCGCTGGGGGCGTTTACGAGCCTGGGCATCGAGACGCTGCAGCTGATTACGGGGAGAGGGTTCTTCCAGATAGACGACATCCTGACCAATACGCTGGGGGCTGTCCTCGGATTCCTGCTCTACAGGCTTTTTCGGCTGTTCGGGAAAAAATGATGGCTGAGGGGGCCGTTCGTGGCAGAAGAAGATTACAAGGACATAGTCGAAATGTTATGTAGCAGTGACCGCCTTACGCGGTCAGGTAGCTGCGCATGGCGCGCAGGGCGTTCTTCTCCAGGCGGGAGACCTGGGCCTGGGAGATGCCGATGGATTCCGCCACCTCCATCTGGGTCTTGCCCTCAAAAAAGCGCAGGGAGATGATCTCGTGCTCCCTGGGGTTCAGTCGCTTCATGGCCTCGCTGAGGGAGAGATGCTCCACCCAGTTCTCTTCCTTATTTTTTTTGTCGCTGATCTGGTCCATGACATAGAGGGTGTCGCCGCCGTCCGTGAGGATGGGCTCGTAGAGGCTCATGGGGTTCTGGATGGCGTCTAAGGCGTAGGCGATGTCCTCCTTGGAGATGCCGATCTCGGTGGCGATCTCCTCGATGGAGGGCTCCTTCAGGTTCTTCCTGGTCAGGGCGTCCTTGGCGTAGATCGCCTTGTAGGCGGTATCCTTCAGGGAGCGGGAGACGCGCATGGCGCTGTTGTCCCGCAGGAACCTCCGGATCTCTCCGATGATCATGGGCACGGCATAGGTGGAGAACTTCACGTTCAGGGAGGTGTCGAAATTGTCGATGGCCTTGATCAGGCCGATGCAGCCGATCTGGAACAGGTCGTCCACGTTCTCGTTGCTGGAGGAGAAGCGCTTGATGACGCTCAGGACCAGGCGCAGGTTCCCCTCGATATAGGCTTCCCGGGCCCTCTCGTCCCCGGCCTCGATCTGCTGGAAGAGCGCTTCCTTTTCCTCTGCCTTCAGCAGCGGGAGCTTCGAGGTGTTCACCCCGCAGATTTCCACTTTTCCCTGTGTCATTTCCTTCCTCGTTTCTGCGCACGGGGCGCGTTGGATTATAGTGGTAGTATGTGCCCCGGGCGGAAAAATATTCATGTCCGCCGTTCTCATTTTTCCCGCATGCCGCATATCTGTATTAGTAAGGACTTTCCCCGGAGGAGGGATTTTGGTGCTTTATTCGGAATTGAAATGCAAGGACGTGATCAACATCAAGAACTGCAAGAAGCTAGGCAGGGTCTGCGACCTGGAGCTCGACCCATGCAGCGGCTGCATCTGCAAGATCATGGTGCCGGGGGGCAGCAGGGTGCTGGGATTCCTGAACTGCGAGCCCAACATCGTGATCCCCTTCAAGGACATCAGGCAGATCGGGCCGGACATTATTCTCGTTGACATTCCCTGTTGAATATGGTACGTTAAACGTAACAAAAGACGGGCGTCTTGCATGGTATGCGCGCCGGAGCGCACAGGGGGTGTACAGATGAAATGTCCTTACTGTAATCACGAGAATACAAGGGTGATCGATTCCCGTCCGGCGGAGGAGAACAATTCCATCCGCCGCAGGCGGGCCTGTGACGAATGCGGGAAGCGGTTCACCACCTATGAGAAGATCGATACCATACCTCTGATCATCATCAAGAAGGATGAGAACAGGGAGGCCTACGACCGCGCCAAGATAGAGGGCGGCCTGCTGCGGGCCTGCCACAAGAGGCCGGTGAGCGCACAGGAGATCACCAGGCTGGTGGACGCGGTGGAGAACGAGATCTTCAACCGGGAGGAGAAGGAGGTCTCCAGCCAGGTCATCGGGGAGCTTCTGATGAACAAGCTCAAGGACCTGGACGCGGTGGCCTATGTGCGCTTTGCCTCTGTGTACCGGGAGTTCAAGGATGTGAACACCTTTGTGGACGAGTTGAAGAAAATGCTGGAATAGCGCGGGATCCGTCCGCTATTTTTTCCATAGGAAGCGGTAGAGGCAGCCCAGGTAGAGCACCCCGAGGGTCAGCTGGCTGACCAAAAGCCCCCACAGGAAGCCCCTGACCCCTACCCGGGGGACGGCCAGGAAGACGAAGGCCAGGCGGATCAGCAGGCATATCACGTTCATGACGAAGGTGTGCCCGGCCAGGCCCAGCCCCTGCAGGATGCTGGAGAGGGTGGTGTCCATGTAGAGGAAGGGGCAGATGAAGCCCAGGGTGGTGATGAAATATCCCGCCAGGGGGCTGTCGAACACGCTGGTTCCGATCCATCTGCCGAACAGGACGAAGCCCCCCAGGCAGGCGAAGCCCATGAGGCCGCAGTACTTCACGGTGCGCAGGGTGGCGCTCCTGACCGCGTCCATGTTCCCCAGGGCATAGCTCTCGGAGATGATGGGCAGCAGCAGCACCGCCACGGAGCCGGTGAGGGCGTTGGGGAAGTAGATGAAGGGCATGGCCATGCCGGTGAACACCCCGTATACGCTTAAGGAGGTGGCGGTGTCATAGCCATAGAGCCGGAGCCTGGCCGGGATGGACACGGCCTCCACGCTCTGCAGGAGGTTCAGCACGATGCGGTTGGCCGTCAGGGGCAGGGCCATGGCCATGAGCTTCCCCCAGAGGGCGGCGGAGCCGGATAGGCCTGCCCGGGGGAAGCGCCCGGGGCGCGGCCGCGTCGGTATCCCGCCAGGACAGACGGCGGCGATGGTCAGCAGCATGGAGGCCAGCTCCCCTACGGTGAGCCCCAGCACGGCCACGCCGATGGAGGGGGTCCCCCCTGCCGCCAGGATGCGGGAGGACACTATGTATACGCAGCCCACCCGGGCGATCTGCTCCAGAAGCTGGGCCCCTGCCGGAATCCCGGCTTTTTTTATGCCGTAGAAATAGCCGTTGATGCAGGAGTGCACCGCGCTCAGGGGCACGGAGAAGGAGAGGATGCGCAGCATGGAAGCCGTGCGTGGCTCCTGCAGGAGGCCTGCGGAGATGGCGTCCGCGAAGTAGAACAGCACCGCGTTGCAGGCCAGGGACAGGGGCAGGGAGGTGGAAAGGCCCAGCACAAGGGGCTGCAGGGAGGGCTTCCTGCTGGTGGCCGTCCGCTCCGCCACCAGCTTGGAGATGGCAGTCTGGTATCCGGCGGCGGTGAGGGAGAAGGACAGGGACAATACCGGGCTTAGCAGCTGGTAGATGCCCATCCCCTCCTCCCCGAACAGCCGGGAGAGATAGATGCGGTACAGGAAGCCGATGATTCTGGTGACGATGCCTGTGGCGGTGAGGACGAAGGCGCCCACGATCAGGGGATGACGTTTTTTTGCGTTCATATGGTTCACGGGAAACTTTCGTTTTTCCCATTATATTCTTCTTGGACGGTTGACAGAACATGCAGTGGATGCTATAATAACTATAAACCTAGTAGAAAAGTATGAAAATAAACATGGACATAAAGGAGAGGGATGCAAATGATATATCTGGACAATGCGGCCACCACCAAAATGGCCCCTGAGGCAGTGGAGGCCATGCTGCCTTATTTCACGGAGCAGTACGGGAACCCCAGCGCCATCTATTCCCTGGGCTCCGCCGGGAAAAAGGCCATGGGCGAGGCCAGGCGCACCATAGCCGCTGCCATCGGCGCGAGGCAGGAGGAGATCTATTTCACGGCGGGCGGCACAGAGGCGGACAATTGGGCGATCAAGGCCGCTGCGGAGAGCCTTGCCGGAAAGGGAAGGCATATCATCACCACGAAGATAGAGCACCATGCGGTGCTCCACACCTGCGGCTACCTGGAGAAAAAGGGCTATGAGGTGACCTACCTGGACGTGGACAGGGACGGGATCGTGGATCCGGAGGCGCTGAAGGCGGCCATCCGGCCTGACACCATACTGATCAGCGTCATGTTCGCCAACAACGAGATCGGCACTATGGAACCGATTGGGGAAATCGGGGCCATCGCCAGGGAGAGGGGCATCCTGTTCCACACGGACGCCGTGCAGGCCTTCGGACAGGTTCCCATAGACGTGGAGGAGATGCACATCGACATGCTCAGCGCCAGCGCCCACAAGCTGAACGGCCCCAAGGGCACCGGCATGCTCTATATCCGCTCCGGGACGAAGATCCGTTCCTTTGTGCACGGCGGGGCCCAGGAGCGGGGCGTGCGGGCCGGCACGGAGAACGTCCCGGGCATCGTGGGCTTTGCCGCCGCCGTCAGGAGGGCGCTTTCGCGCATGGAGGAGAAGGCCCGCAGGGAAAGGGAGCTCCGGGATTACCTGATCCGGCGGATCGAGGGGGAGATTCCCCACTGCCGCCTGAACGGCCATCGGGAGAAGCGCCTCCCCGGCAATGTGAACATTTCCTTCCGGTTCATCGAAGGGGAATCCCTGCTGATCATGCTGGACATGAGGGGGGTATGCGCCTCCAGCGGCTCCGCCTGCACCTCCGGCTCATTGGATCCCTCCCATGTGCTGCTGGCAATCGGACTGAAGCACGAGGAGGCCCACGGGTCGCTGCGCATGACCCTGTCGGAGGAGAACACGGAGGAGGAGCTGGATCAGGTGGTGGGGCATCTGAAGGAGATCGTGCAGAGGCTGCGGGACATGTCGCCTCTGTACGAGGACTTCATGAAGTCCCGGAAGGAATAGGATGAACATGGACAGACAGGAGGGGCTATGTACAGCGAAAAAGTGATGGATCATTTCCAGAATCCCAGGAACATGGGAGAGATAGAGGATGCCAGCGGCGTGGGGACCGTGGGGAACGCCAAATGCGGGGACATCATGCGGATATTCCTGGACATCGACGAGGACGGGATCATCCGGGAGGCCAGGTTCAAGACCTTCGGCTGCGGGGCCGCCGTGGCCACCAGCTCCATGGCCACGGAGCTGGTGAAGGGCAGGACCGTGCAGGAAGCCCTGCAGGTCACCAATCGGGCGGTGATGGAGGCCCTGGACGGCCTGCCGCCGGTGAAGGTGCACTGCTCTCTGCTGGCCGAGGAGGCCATCCACGCGGCGCTCTGGGACTATGCGAAAAAGCAGGGGATCGCGATAGAGGGCCTGCAGGAGCCGAAGGCGGACATCCACGAGGGGGAAGCGCCTGCCTGACGTGCCAGTGGGCCGGAAAGAGGCCAGAAAGATTCCTCCATTATATGGACAACTGCCCATAATTCTGATACAATCATACTGGTTCGCAGAAAAGACAGTCGGAGGCCCTGCGAGAGGCACGATTGAATATAGACCAGGAAGAGGAATCATCAATGGAATCCATGGACAGAAAACAGGAACAGGGCAGGATACGCAACTTCTGCATCGTAGCGCACATAGACCACGGCAAGTCCACCTTGGCCGACCGGATCATCGAGCACACAGGACTGCTGACCAGCAGGGAGATGCAAGCCCAGGTGCTGGACAATATGGACCTGGAGCGGGAGCGGGGCATCACCATCAAGGCCCAGGCCGTCCGCACCGTGTACAAGGCCCGGGACGGGCAGGAGTATATCCTGAACCTGATAGACACCCCCGGCCATGTGGACTTCAACTATGAGGTCAGCCGCTCCTTGGCGGCCTGCGATGGCGCCATATTGGTGGTGGACGCGGCGCAGGGCATCGAGGCCCAGACGCTGGCCAATGTGTACCTGGCCCTGGATCATGACCTGGACGTGATACCGGTGATCAACAAGATAGACCTGCCCAGCGCCGAGCCCCAGCGGGTCATCGACGAGATAGAGGACGTGATAGGCCTGGAGGCCCAGGACGCGCCCCTGATATCCGCCAAGAACGGCATCGGCATCGAGGACGTGCTGGAGCAGATCGTGAAGAAGATTCCTGCCCCCAAGGGGAATCCGGACAGCCCGCTGCAGGCCCTGATCTTCGACTCCCTCTATGATTCCTACAAGGGCGTCATCATCTTCTGCCGGATCATGGAGGGAACCGTCAAAAAGGGCACGGCCATCCGCATGATGGCCACCGGCGCGAAGGAGGAAGTGGTGGAGGTGGGCGTCTTCGGCGCGGGCCAGTTCATCCCCTGCGAGGAGCTGTCCGCCGGCATGGTGGGCTACATCACGGCCTCCATCAAGAACGTGAAGGACACGGCAGTGGGGGACACGGTGACGGACGATGCCAATCCCTGCGAAGCGCCGCTGCCCGGCTATAAGAAGGTGCAGTCCATGGTGTACTGCGGCTTCTACCCGGCGGACGGGGCAAAGTATCCGGATCTGCGGGACGCCCTGGAGAAGCTCCAGCTCAACGATGCCGCCCTGCAGTACGAGCCGGAGACCTCCGTGGCGCTGGGCTTCGGCTTCCGCTGCGGCTTCCTGGGGCTGCTGCACCTGGAGGTGATTCAGGAGCGCCTGGAGCGGGAGTACAACCTGGACCTGGTGGCCACGGCCCCCGGGGTGGTGTACAAGGTGTTCAAGACCAACGGGGAGATGATCGAGCTGACGAACCCCTCCAACCTGCCGGACCCTTCCGTGATCGAGCATATGGAGGAGCCCGTGGTCAGCGCGGAGATCATGGTGACCAGCGAGTTCATCGGCTCCATCATGGAGCTGTGCCAGGAGAGGCGGGGCCGGTACCTTGGCATGGAATACATCGAGGCCAGCCGGGCGGTGCTGCGCTACGAGCTGCCCCTGAACGAGATCATATATGACTTCTTCGACGCGCTGAAGTCCAGGTCCAAGGGCTATGCCTCCTTCGACTATGACATCAAGGGCTACGAGGAGTCCAAGCTGGTGAAGCTGGACATCCTGATAAACAAAGAGGAAGTGGACGCCCTGTCGTTCATCGTCCATGCGGATTCCGCTTACGAGCGGGGCCGGAGGATGTGTGAGAAGCTGAAGGAGGAGATTCCCAGGCATCTGTTCGAGATTCCCATCCAGGCGGCCATCGGCGGCAAGGTCATCGCCAGGGAGACCGTAAAGGCCATGCGCAAGGACGTGCTGGCGAAATGCTACGGCGGGGACATCACCCGGAAAAAGAAGCTGCTGGAGAAGCAGAAGGAGGGCAAGAAGCGCATGCGCCAGATCGGCAATGTGGAGATCCCCCAGAAGGCGTTCCTCAGCGTGCTGAAGCTGGATGATGACTGAGGATGCCGGGCGGGGAACGGGAGGACTATATTGTGATGATGATATGACGAATAAGAAAGAACTGGAATTATATTTCCACATCCCGTTCTGCGTCAGGAAATGCCTTTACTGCGATTTCCTGTCTGCCCCGGCAGACCGGGAGACCATCGGAAGGTATATGGAAGCGCTTCTCGCCGAGACGGAGGGAAGCGCTGTTTCCTATGCGGATCATAGGGTGCCCACTGTGTTCATCGGTGGCGGCACGCCCTCTGTGGCTGCGGTGGAGGACATGGAGCGGCTGTTATCGTCTGTGGGCAGGCTCTATCGTCTGGACAGGGACGCGGAGATCACCATGGAGGTCAATCCGGGCACGGTCTCCGGGGAACAGCTGAGGAGGCTTTACAGGGCAGGCGTGAACCGGCTGAGCATCGGCCTGCAGTCCGCCGACGACGGGGAGCTGGCTGCCATCGGCAGGATCCACACCTGGGAGCAGTTCCTGGACGCTTACGGGGAGGCCAGGCGGGCGGGCTTTGGGAACGTCAACGTGGATATCATGAGCGCCCTCCCCGGCCAGACCCTTGCAGGGTACAGGCGGACCCTGGAGCGGGTCCTCTCCCTGGAGCCGCCGCCGGAGCACATCTCCGCCTACAGCCTGATCCTGGAGGAGGGGACGCCGCTTTTTGAGAGATATGAAGAGGGGAGCCTGGAGATCCCCGATGAGGATGCGGACAGGGAGATGTATGAGCTGACACGGGAGATTCTGGCGCAGAGAGGATATCGGCGCTACGAGATATCCAATTATGCCAGGGAGGGCTATGAATGCCGCCACAACTGCGGCTACTGGAGGAGGCGAAGCTATCTGGGATTGGGACTGGGGGCGGCTTCCCTGGTGGACAATGTCCGGTTCCGCAACGGGGCGGATCTGCGGGCTTATCTGGCCGATCCCCTGGGCTGCCGGGAGGCGGAGCAGATTTTAAGCCGTCAGGAGCAGATGGAGGAGTTCATGTTCCTGGGGCTGCGCATGAGGTCAGGCATAAGCTGCGGGGAGTTCCGGCAGCTGTTCGGGCGGGGCATAGAGGAAATATATGGGGATGTGATCGACAAGAACATCAGGGACGGTCTGCTGGAGCTCTGGCCGGAGAGGGAAGGGGCGGGAGAGTCCCTCGGGAGGCTGGCCCTGACGGAGAAGGGACTGGATCTGAGCAATTATGTGATGGCGCAATTTTTGCTGTAGGAGGCCTGGCGAGAAAAATCGCCTCTTTTTGACAGGAACCATGGACGAAACCGCCACATAAAATATGGTAAGAGTAATCCATGGGGGTTGGCTTGGAGACTTTTCAAAAACCATTGACTCAGGAGGAAGAGGCCGAGTATATCCGACTGCTGCGGGATGGTTCCCCTGAGGAGGCCGGGCAGGCACAGAAGGTCCTTGTGGAGAGGAATCTGCGCCTGGTGGTTCATATCGCGAAAAAATACCAGAACGTGGACGAGGATATAGAGGATTTCATCTCTATCGGCTGCATCCGGCTGATAAAGGCCATCCGGACATTTG
>CAMTBF010000054.1 GCA_947068385.1 uncultured Lachnospiraceae bacterium | reverse complement strand
ATCGTTTTCCTTCGTAAATACAGTCTGATGCGCATTGGAGTGTGTCTTGCTACGGGCCTTGATATGTTCGATGGGATTGTAGCGATGGACATGCTGGAACTCATCGTTGAGTATCTCCATCTTGGTCTCCATCATTTTCAGCGCGGCATTGTAGATCAGGGTCACTTCTTTCCAGCTGTCGATTCCGTCCCCATTGTCTTCCTTTAATTCCATGTCCACTCCTTCTTTCAGGCCTGTGTCCTCCGTCACATATCTGGCATGCCAGGCCTGGAGCCTCCTCTGACGCACATCGCTGTCCGGCCGGTCTCGGCCTGGCATGAAGACAGTATGCCATGATGAAAGCCCCCTCATGGCAAGATGGCCCTTCGGCCGTTTTCTGCCCAGAATAAGGTCATTATACCATAGATTCCAACACAAATATATACGATTCACAAAAAATTTATCCTTTTTTCAAAACTCTCCCCAGGGCCGCAAATGCCGTACCTTTCATATATATGGCCGTTCCCATGAAAATATGCGGCTTGCTTTTCCGCGGGAAATCATTTACCATGGAATCATCCCGCGGCAGGGCTGCCGGATATGGGGACATTACATTTCGCAGAGGTGGATAAGATGTTTCGTTTATGGGCAAGGACTTTCAAGGACAATCGCATGCTCCAGGATACCTGCATCGCCGACGGCAGCGCGGACACCCGCACCCACAAGGTCTTCCGGGCGCTGGACGAGGTGTGCTATCAGTTCGACCTCTCCAGGCCGATCTGGCTGGACAAGACCATAGCGGATTTCAAGCGGCTGGGCAAGACCAGGTTCACCCAGGACAATTTCGTGGACGGGGTGGATTTCGACTATCTGGAAATTCAGGTGATTGAAGAAGATTGAGGTTGACATTTCTCCTGAGCTGAGTATAATATGATATTATCAAGATGTGGTTTTGAAAACTATGTCATAAAATTTTAATAATCTTATCATAGTTTTTACATCTATGGCAGATAATATTTATATTTATAAAACGAAGTCAGGAGGTATCCATATGCAGATCACAATCAGAGAACCCGGAAGCGCGATCACCCATTTCATCGGCATGATGCTGGCGGTATTCGCCGCGGTGCCGCTGCTGATAAAGGCGGGCGTGTCCTCGGGAGGGGAGCATTTCATCGCCATGGCCATCTTCATGGCCAGCATGATCCTGCTCTACGGCGCCAGCGCCACTTACCACTCTGTGAACCTGACCGGGCGGTACCTGCGCATCTTCCGCAAGCTGGACCATATGATGATCTTCGTGCTGATCGCCGGGTCGTATACGCCGGTCTGCCTGATCGTGCTGGGCGGGGAGCTGGGATATACCCTGTTGGCTTTGGTCTGGGGCATCGCCCTGGCGGGGATGCTGGTCAAGGCCTGCTGGATCACCTGCCCGAAATGGTTCTCCTCGGCGATCTACATCGCCATGGGCTGGGTGTGCGTGCTGGTGTTCGGCAGGCTCTTCGACACGCTGTCCACGGCCGCTTTCCTGTGGCTGCTGGCAGGGGGGATCATCTATACAGTGGGCGGCGTCATCTACGCGCTGAAGCTCCCGCTGTTCAATTCCAGGCACAGGGAGTTCGGCTCCCATGAGGTGTTCCATCTGTTCGTCATGGCGGGGAGCGCTTGTCATTTTGTCTTCATGTATTGCTATGTAGCCTGAGGAACCGCCAGAAATGCTATCAATGAGCCGGGCCGGGAAGCGTATCTTCCCGGCCCTTGCCTTATCTGTCCATGACGATCCATGGCTCTGTTTCTGCTTTCTGCTTCTATTTTCAGTCCTCGTATCCGTTGGGGTTGTTCTTCTGCCATCTCCAGGAGTCCTCGCACATCTCCTTGATGCCCCGCTTGGCCTCCCAGCCCAGCTCCTCTTTGGCGAGGCTAGCGTCCGCGTAGCAGGCGGCGATGTCCCCGGCCCTTCTGGGCTTGATGGCGTAGGGCACCTTCACCCCTGTGGCGGCCTCGAAATTCTTCACCAGGTCCAGCACGCTGTAGCCCACGCCCGTGCCCAGGTTGTAGATCTTCAGGCCTGCCTTCTCCTCGATCTTCTTCAGGGCCTTCACATGGCCGATGGCCAGGTCTACTACATGGATATAGTCGCGCACGCCGGTGCCGTCCGGGGTGTCGTAGTCGTCGCCGAAGACCCCCAGCTGGGGCAGCTTGCCCACGGCCACCTGGGTGATGTAGGGCATCAGGTTGTTGGGGATGCCGTTGGGGTTCTCGCCCATGGTGCCGCTCTTGTGGGCCCCGATGGGGTTGAAGTAGCGCAGCAGTATCACGTTCCACTCATTGTCCGCCTTCTGGATGTCGGAGAGGATCTGCTCCAGCATGGATTTCGTCCAGCCGTAAGGGTTGGTGCACTGGCCCTTGGGGCAGTCCTCGGTGATGGGGATCACGGCGGGGTTGCCGTACACGGTGGCGCTGGAGGAGAAGATGATGTTCTTCACATTGTGCTTCCTCATGACGTCCACCAGGGTCAATGTGCCCGCGATGTTGTTCTCGTAGTATTCCCAGGGCTTCTGCACGGATTCGCCCACTGCCTTCAGGCCCGCGAAGTGGATGACCGCGCCGATCTCCTCTTTGGAGAAGATCTCCTCCAGGGCCTCCCTGTCAAGGATGTCCGCTTTGTAGAAGGGGACTTTCTTCCCGGTGATCGCCTCTACCCTTTCCAGGGATCTCTCGCTGGAATTGCTCAGATTGTCCAGTACCACCACTTCGTAACCTGCCTGCTGCAGCTCTACCACTGTGTGGCTGCCGATGAACCCGGCGCCGCCTGTCACCAAAATCTTCATAGCATCCTCTTTTCCGCACGGGCCCGCAGGCCGCGCTTATTGTGATTTGTTTTCTTTACATTTCTAGATTACCCTGATTTCCCGTTTTTCTCAATATTCATATGTTTGGAGAATCTGTCGAAATGTTATATAGCTCGCCATAGCACGCCATACTCGTCATGGTGGCCCCACCCTGACGCAGCAACTCTCAGACCATAAGCCCCGCCGTCCGTCCACACGCTACAGGACGATGCCGTTTCGCTGCAGCAGCTCTCTGGCGCTCTCCACGGAGTCGATGCCGGTCTTGTTCTTGATGGGGGCGAACTCCTTCTCCCGTACCACCTCGAAGGGCAGGCAGCTCCCCATCTGGTGAATCATGTCCAGGATCAGGTTCTCGAATTTGTAGCCGTTGGGGGACTGCGGCTTCACCAGCTCCCCGGCCTCGTCCAGGTAGGGAATCTTCTTCTCCACCACATGCAGGGGCAGGCTCTGGGACACGATGTGCTCCAGCTCCTTCACATTGAACAGGTAGTTCAGGATGACGCCGAAGTGGTAGGCCGGCTTGCCCTGGGCGTCCTTGGCATCCATGAGCTCCTGGGTCATGTCATAGTATTCCACGATGGAGGGCCTGCCGTCCTCTAGGCAGATGGCCCCCACCTTCTCGTCCGGGGTGACCTTTCCCACCACCTTGGCCCCTGCCACGCATTCCCTCTGGATCGTAGCGCCCACGAAGCAGGGATCGCAGATCCTCTGGAGCACATTGTCCACCGCGAAGGCGTTGAGCCATTCTATGCCCTCCGCGTGGATCAAATCCACCAGCCCCGCGTCCTCCATGGAGACGAACCAGCCGCCGTTGCCGTTGGGGGAGCTGGCCATCTTGCCCTTCTCCTCCATATATACCTTTCCGTCATAGTCCACCGCCAGGGCCATCTTCTGCTGGAAGAAATGCACGTATTCCGCGCTGTAGCCGAAAAATTCGTGCTCCGTCAGGAACTTCACGGTGGCCTCATGGTTCTTGTCGCTGGTCATCACGAAGAGATGGATCCATGTGCCCGCCTGGCGCACCACCTCCATCAGGTTGTTCACCAGGCATTCGAAGATATAGAGTTCCCTGGTGACGCCGATATTATACACGCCCTTGGGATCGTCCGAGCCCAGGCGCGTGCCCATGCCGCCTGCCAGCAGCACCGCTGCCACCTTGCCCGCCCGGATGGCTTCGATTCCGGTGGCGGTGAAGGACTCCCGATTGGCCTCGATCTCGGGAAGCTCCATGGCCGCAAGGGGAGTGATGACGCCCCGCTCCAGCAGCTCCTCCTGATGCTTGCAGGAATCCAGGATGTCCATGTCGGAGCCCGCTATCTGCTCCAGCAGCGCCGCCTGTCCGGCCGGGGACAGCTCGTCGTAGTATTTCAGGACGTGCTCCTGGCCGTACTTTTTCAGTTTCTCCTTTGCCTGTGCCAATGTCATGCTCATGTTTTTTCTTCCTTTCCTCTTTATTATGGCGGAAGCCGGAATGCTTTCCCGGCGGTGGATGTCTTCTGTATCTACTATACCAAAATTTCCCTCATAATTCAATGTTCCTGTGCAGATCCGGCGCAGATTGAAACAAATTTTCACGCTGTTTCGGAGTCTCTGCCCCGTTCTGACCCGTTCTGCCCCGGCAGGGCCTGGTCAGAGCTCCAGGCTCTCAAAGAAATCCGCCGTTTCATCCCGCCGCTCTTCCCTGTATTTCAGGAAAAAGGCTTTCATTTCAGGGCTGTCCTCCCCGATGTCCGCCAGGATCCCCTGGAAATTCTCATCGGTGATGCAGCCCAGCCGGGCGAAGAGGCTGTAATAGTCGCCATGGGCGGCGTGCTCCCGGCGGAGGACCTGCCAGGCCTCTTCCGTGGGGCGGCCCTTGGTGAGACTCCTCAGGTACTGCTCCAGTTCTTCCCGCAGGGCGGGTCTTAAGCGCTGGGGATGGAGCAGGCGCAGGAAGGACAGGCGCACCTTGTTTTCGCGCTTGGCGCTGGTGAATTCCTCCAGGTCGGTGCCGATGTAGTCTTCCTCTCCGTAGACGGACTGGCTGATGTATCCTTCGGAGTCCTGCGCCCGGAGCACGGAGAGAAGCCGGATGTCCCACTGCTCCAGCCATTCCGGCGTGCCTGCCCTGGGGATGTCCAGAAGGTAGGGGGCCTCCAGCATGGTCACGGCGGCGGCCAGGAGCTCCGGGCAGGAAAGCTTTTCCCCTGCGGCAGCCTGCCTCCCGCTCACCTGGTCCGGCTCCCGCACTCCAATCCGCTGCAGGCTCCCGCAGTCCTTGAAGACGGCCCTGCCGAAGCGCACCTTCTGCCTGGGAAAAGAAATCTCCGCCAGGCTGTCGCAGTGGGCAAAGGCCCAGTCGCCCACCTCCCTGATCGTATCCGGGAGCCGGAGGCTGCACAGGCTCTTCTGGCTCAGGAACGCTTTCCTGTCTATGACGGTCACCGGATATCCTTCTATCCGGGGCGGCAGGGACAGGTTCGGGGCAAATCCCCGGTAGCCTGTGACGATTGCCTTTTCCTGTTCTATCCTGTAGAAGAGGTTTCCGCTTTCTATGGCCAATTGCTTTTCAGTCATATTTTCACCGTTTTTCCAAATAATGATAGTCCTTGTCTCTATTCTATGATAAGTGCCAAAGAGTTTGTGTACCCAAGTAAAGGGGGCCACGAGGGGGCTCCCTGATTTTGTTTTACATAAGCTCCCATACAGTCGGCCGCCCGGACGCTGCGCTACAGGTCAAGCGCCGCGATGCGCTCCCGCAGCTCGTCCCTGCGTCCCGCCAGCATCATGTCCTGGCTGAGCCGGGCATAGTCCGGGCTCCCGAAGGTAGCGATGAACTGGGAGCTGGCGCTGTTCGCGGTGAGCTCCGTCAGCAGGATGAGCATTTCGTTCCCCTGGGCGAAGGCCTCCTGGGCGAAGGAGAAGAGCGCGTGCAGCCTTGACTGGGCCTTCTCGGTCCCGCGTTTCATCCCTGCCACTTTTGCCTGAAAGCATTCCTTCAGGAAGCCATATGCCGCCTGGCCTTCCCTATCGCCCTGGCCTATGCCCGGGGTGTGGCTCTGGGCGATGCTTTGGGCGTCGCCATGGATGTCGCTCTGGGCGATGCTTTGGATGTCGCCATGGATGTCGCTCCGGGCAATGCTTTGGATTCTCAGCTCCCTGTTGGCATCCTGCAGGAAGCGGATGACGTTTTTGTGCTTCCTCCTGTCCCCGTCGGACAAGGCACCGGCGGCCTGCAGGCTCTCCAGCAGTTTCTTCCGTCCCTGGGAGAGGGCCTCCAGCCGCTCCAGGATCTGTGCCACGCTGCATCCCTCCTGCTGCGCCAGGCTGCCGACGCCTTTCAGCAGGTTCTTTAAATCCGTCAGGAACGCCGCCTGCTCCATGACCTCCCTCATGTCCCCCTGCACCGCGTCCAGCAGCATCCCCAGCAGGGAAAGGCGCTCGTCAAAGGCAGCCTCCTTGGCTTTCCGGACTGCGGCTCCAAAACGTCCCTCCAGGATGTCCGCAATATCGTAGTCGTTCTTGTATCTCTGGTACAGCTCATAGTAGGCGCAGAATTCCTGGGCCACTGCCTCGTTTCGCAGGTACTGTCCCACCAATGCCCCGTCCACGGGCAGGCCTTCCTCCTCATGGAGGGTCAGGATCTCCGACAGGTCTTCCCAGCCTCTGGCGGTGACGTAGCTGCGGCCTTTTGCAGTCATTTGTATCCGGTAGAAGTGTTCCTTTTTCAAATCCAGATAGCTTGTGACGGCATTGTGGATGCGCTTTTCTGCGGCATATTCTCTCCAGACCCCGTAATCCGGCTCCACCTCCATGACCTTCAGGCGGTCAAGGGTGGCCACGTCGAATTCCCGGACGGATCTGTTGTACTCCGGCGGATTGCCCGCGGTGACGATGACCCAGCCCTCAGGCACCCTGTGGCGGCCGAAAGTCTTGTACTGGAGGAACTGGAGCATGGCGGGGGCCAGGGTCTCGGACACGCAGTTGATCTCGTCCAGGAACAGGATGCCCTCCCTGATGCCGCTTTCCTCACAGGTGTCGTAGACCGAGGCGATGATTTCGCTCATGGTGTATTCCGAGACGCTTATGGGGACTCCTGCGTAGGTCTTCTGGGTGATAAAGGGCAGCCCCAGGGCGGACTGCCTGGTATGGTGGGTCATGGAATAGCTCACCAAGGCGATGCCCATGTCCTGGGCGATCTGCTCCATGACGGCGGTCTTGCCGATGCCGGGAGCGCCCAGCAGGAAGATGGGGCGCTGGCGCACCGGAGGTATCCTGTATTCGCCGAATTCGTCCTTTTTCAGGTAAAGCCTGACTGTGTTTTCGATATATTCCTTGGCCTGTTTGATATTCATGTCGGTCTCCGTGTTTTTGCTTTCTGGCTTATGCGTTTTACGGCTTATCCATACAGCGTTCTCCGCGATGGTAGGCTTTATGGCTCTTGCCCTGTGTCACATGTCCTCCAGCGGAATCTCCTCCCCGCTGTGGACGTAGGCAATCTGCTCTCCCATGATTTCCTTCAGAATCCGGTAGGGCAGCTCACCTGTGCAGTGCCCGGTAAAAAAGCGGGTGCGGAGCTTCTGCAGCTCCCTGGCGGTGTCCCTGATCAGGGCGTAATCCGCCTGGCTGTAATCGGACTTCCTGCTCATGTGGAAGCCGCTGACGACTACATCCGGGTCTTCCCCATAGAGTTCCCGGTATCTGTCCAGGATGTTCAGGATGCCATTGTGGGCGCAGCCGGAGATCAACACCCGTTTTCCCCTCTCCTCCAGGACGAGGTACTGCTCATGAAGGAAATCGTCCTGTACGAATCCCTCTGCCGTCTTCCGCATCAGCTCCCGGTTGCCGCCGGGCCACAGCCGCCGCCCAAGGGCCTTGCCGAAGAGGAAGATTCCCTCATCGATTTTCCGATCCCCCTCCACCCATTCCACCTGGGGCAGGGCCTTGATCCGCGAATCCATGCCGATGTATCTCTCTTTTGTATCGCTTATATGGTAATAGGGCTCCGCGGCCAGGCGGTTGATCCATATCCGGGCTTCCCTGTTGAGTTCCGCAAAGGCCAGGAGCCCTCCGGCATGGTCATAATGCCCGTGGCTGACGATCACGGTGTCCACCTGGCCCAGGTCGATGCCCAGCTTCTCCGCGTTGGTGAGAAAGGCTCCGGAAGCCCCTGTGTCCGCCAGAATCTTATGCCCTCCTGCCTCGATATAGAAGCTCAGGCCGTGCTCGCACAGGCACCCCAAGCTGCCCTCTGTGTTTTCAATCAAGTTCAGAATCCTCATGCCATCCCCCTAAACGATAGCGCCATGTCCCTTACAGGCCGCTGCCACAGTCCGTCCTTTTTCCCCAGATACAGCTTCGCCGCGCCACCCGGCACTGATGCATGGCTATCTGTGTGCAAGTATACCATAATTCCCCTTTTCCCACTATACCGATTTGCACTTTTCCAAGAAAAGATTTTCGGGTCTCACGATTATTTCGAAAAAAGCCTGCGCTGGACGGCGGTGCCAAAGTATGTTATACTCACCGGTGATGAAAATTGCCCCAACATTTCTGGAATCTTTCGCTCAAGACCATCATAAAACAGGGCCGCGGCCCTGAAAGGTAGAAGAAACATGGAAAAATTACTGGTAAACCACAAAAAATACGGCTTCGGGGACTTTTTGCGAATCCCTTTCACGGTCTGCCCGGTATATGCGGGAATCAAGATGCTAAATCAGATACTGGTGTCCGTCCTGCCGTCGCTGCAGGTGCTCGCCACGGCGGCCTTCATAGACACCGCCCTGGACATCTTCGCGGGGAAGGCTGGGCAGTCGGCCATCACGGTGCCCCTGCTGTGCCTGATCGCCATGGTGGCCTACAACAACCTGAACTGGCAGCTCATGAGCTACATAAACCTGAAAATGGCCATGCGCCTGGAATTCGCTTACCGCACCGGAATCGTCGAGAAGCGGGCGGCGCTGGAATACCGGCATGTGGAGGACAACGATACCTGGGAGCTGATCAACCGGGTCTGCGGCGACCCTGTGGGGAAGCTGACGGGCGGATTCGACAATATCCTTGGCGCGGCGAACATCGTCCTGCGGGTGGGCTCCCTGCTGGTCATCCTGATGGCCCAGGTGTGGTGGGCGGGGCTGGCCATCGTGGTCATCTCCCTTCCCCTGTTCCGGTTGGCAGTCAAGGGCGGACAGCAGATCTACGAGGAGAATAAGGAAGCGGAGAAGCACCGCCGCAGGGCGGACTACCTAAAGAGCGTGCTGCAGGGGCGGGAAAACGTGGAGGAACGGGCGCTTTTCGGTTATACGGAAAAGGTGAACCGGCAGTGGCTGGAAAAATATGAGGCCGCCCGGAAGATTACCGTGGGTGTGAGCGCCAGATATTTTGTCCGCCTGAAGGCCTCCAGCCTGATTACGGTGCTGCTCTCCCTGCTTATTATCAGCGTGCTCCTGTTTCCGCTGACAAGGGGGCTCATCACGCCGGGCATGTTCATGGGGCTCATCACATCCACCCTGAACCTGATCCAGATGATGTCCTGGGAGCTGTCCGACACCATGAATAAAATCGCCCAGAACCTGGAGTACTGCAAGGACCTGACCGCCTTCTGCGCCCTGTCCGAAACCCCCGGTGCGCTGGATCTGCCCGGCGGCGGAATCCCTTTCGAAAGCCTGGAGTTTCGCCAGGTATCCTTCCGGTATCCGGGCACGGAGAGGGATATCTTGAAGGATTTCAGCCTTCGCCTGGAACGCGGCAGGCATTATGCCTTCGTGGGCATCAACGGAGCCGGAAAGACCACGCTGACCAAGCTTCTGACCGGCCTGTATGACAATTACGAAGGGGAAATCCTGCTTAACGACAGGGAGCTGAGAACCTACAGCCAGGCGGATTTGAAGGCGTTCTTCTCCGTGGTCTATCAGGATTTCGCCAGATATCAGATATCCCTGGAGGACAATATCGCCCTGGGGAACGTGCTCCAAAAGGATCAGACGAAGATCCGTGAAGCCGCGGAGGCAATGGGCCTTGGCCAGACGATTGCCGGGCTGCCCCGGGGGATGGAGACCTCTCTGGGCAAAATAAAGGAACAGGGCGTGGACCTCTCCGGGGGCCAGTGGCAGCGCCTGGCCATCGCCAGGGCCCTGTACAATCCGGCGGCGGTGCAGATTCTGGACGAGCCCACGGCGGCTTTGGATCCGGTGGCGGAGAGCGGCATCTATGAAATATTCGGCAAAATCAGCGCCGGGAAATCCACGATTTTCATCACCCACAGGCTGGGCGCCGCCCGCCTGGCGGATGAGATCATTGTGGTGGACGGCGGGAAGGTGGCGGAACAGGGGAATCATGAATGTCTGCTCTCCCAGAAGGGCATTTATGCCTCTATGTATGAGGCGCAGAGGAGCTGGTATCAATGAAAAGACAAAACGGGACGAAAAAAGAGAGGACTATGGCAGGCGCTTTCGGAAAGCTTCTGCCGGTGATGATCAAGGCAGCGCCCTTTCTGTTCATAGCAAGCATGGTGGTGGCCGTTCTCCACGGCGTCTCCTTCGGCGTAGTGACCATGATGCAGCAGCGCTTTTTCGACAGGGCGGTGGACGCGGCGGGGGGAAGGGTCGGAATCGGGCAGGCCTTTCTCGCGCTGACGCTGCTGGGCATCACCAATGTGGCCTGTCAGGTGCTTAACGGCGTGGGCAATTTTCTGCCGGACGTGGTGGACGGCAAGGTAGGCACCCATCTGTCCATGGCCATCCAGAGGAAAATCGCCCGGCTGGACCCTGCTGTCTTTGAGGACACGGAAAAGCTGGATGACATCAATAAGGCGGAGCAGGGGAAGGACGCCGCTTTCTGGTACGTCTCTGATATAATCGCGATACTGACCTTTTATGTTCCCTATTTCGTTTTCATGGGTTGGTATCTCTTTTCCCTGAAACCGATTTTGGCCAGCGCCATTGTCATCATCTTTCTGCCCACCGCTCTGGCGCAGCTTATCCGGGTGAAGGCCTTCTCCCGTCTGGAGGACGCCTCGGCCCCGGTCCGCAGGGAATACGAATACTATGAGACCTGCATGGCAGGCCGGGAGTATTTCAAGGAAACCCGCATCCTGGGAGGCTTCTCCTACTTTAAGAAGCTGTATCAGGAGACCCTTGCCTGCCTGCAGAGGCTGAAGTTCAAGGCCACCATGAAATCAAATCTGTTCGAGCTCTCCACCCGCATCGTTACTGTAGCGGGATACTGCGCCATCCTCTGGATGCTGTATGACGCCCTGATGAAACGGGAGGTGACGGTGGGGGCTTTCGCGGCGGTCTTCAATTCCATCGGCATGCTGTATGACATCATGGAGGAGGTGGTCTGCAGCCATATAGGAGAGATGGCCGCGAACACAGGCTCCATCCGCAACTATCTGAATTTCCTGGCCATGGAGGAACGGGCCGGGCAGCGCCATGACGCGCCGGGCTGGGGGGATATGGTGCTGGAGAACGTAAGCTTTGCCTATCCGGCCGGAAAAAAGGAGGACGGAACCCCAGAACAGATAAAGTATGCTGTAAAGAACGTGAGCCTGACGCTGCACAGGGGAGAGACCCTGGCGGTGGTGGGTGAGAACGGCTCCGGGAAATCCACCCTGATCCGCCTGATTGCCGGGCTCTACCTGCCCACGGAGGGCACGGTAAAGAAAAACGGCGTTGACACCAAAAAGCTTGCCATGGATGCCCTCACATGCCGAACCTCCGCGGTATTCCAGAAATTCCAGCGCTACCAGATGACCCTGGCCGAGAATATCGTCATCAGCGATCCCGGCGCGGAATCCGGAAAAGCCCGGCTGGACAGCGTATGCGCCATGGCGGGGACAGAACCCGGCGCGTTTCCACAGGGCTATGATACCATGCTCTCCCGGGAATTCGACGGCATCGACCTGTCCGGAGGCCAGTGGCAGCGCGTCGCCATCGCCAGGGGCTTCTTTCGCGGCCATGACCTGATCATCCTGGACGAACCCACGGCAGCCATCGACCCATACGAGGAAACACTGATTTATAATCGCTTTGCCGAAATCGCCCGGGACAAGTCCGCCGTCATCGTGACCCACCGCCTGGGCTCTGTGAAGCTGGCGGACCGGATTCTGGTCATGAAGGACGGAGAGGCGGTGCAAATGGGCACCCATGAGGAGCTGATTGCCAGGGAGGGAGAGTACAAACGGCTCTATGAAGCACAGGAGCAGTGGTATAAATCTTAAAAGACAGTCGGGCATCCTTCCAGACATGCCGCCTACGGCATCAGTGCCGTTCTGAACGGCACATACAATAAACAAAAAAGTGTAAGCCAAAGCGCAAAAACGCGCTGAAAGAATGCCCATGCACAAAGTGAACCCTGTTCGCTTGGGCATTCTTCCGTTTGAGACTATTAAGCGAACTTGTTCGCTCACGAGTTTAGAGTTTAGAAGTTCTTGGCGGGAGTCCTACAGAGGGGGCATGGCCCACCTCTG
>CAMTBF010000053.1 GCA_947068385.1 uncultured Lachnospiraceae bacterium | reverse complement strand
GGGGAAAACACATGAATAAAGGAATAGAAAAACAAAAACAGACACGGAAAACTATATATCAAAACCGGAACACAAGGAACTCGCGAACATCACGTCTCTGACCGCAGAGCCCTACAACGGATATTATCTGTCGGAAAGGGCTTCCAGGGCGGTGGGGAGGTTCGTGCAGACAGCATCGCTGCTTCCGGGGAACGGATTCCTCGGATGGCAGATGAATTCTGACAAAGAAGGGAACCTCCACACATTTACTTTCTCAAGCCAGGACGTCAGGATGACAGCCGATGACTTTGGCTGGATTTTTCAGAAATGCGCGGGCATCGAAGCGGAGAAGACGGATTCCTTTGAGGATCTGCACAAGGACTTCCGCAAGGTATATGTCCTGCGGCATATGCCGGGGATTTCCGATGAGCTCCAGACCTTCGGAAGCCAGCATCTGCCCTCCGAGGACACGGACTATCTCGGGGATGTGGTCAAGGCTCTAAAGGAGTCCGGAGGCGCCATCCGGATCATGGCGGAAACCGGTCATGACGGCCAGGGCATGATACTGCTGCGTCTGGCGGAAGAGATGACCCTCAGGATGCGCACCATGCTCTCCCTGGCATTTCCGGACACCGTCATGGCGGAGGCGCTCACGACGGACGCAAATACGGATTTCAGGCTTCCGGCAAAGTACCTGATGGAAAGCATGAAAAGGCTGCTGGAGGTCTTTATCCTTGAGGAGTCCTCCGTAGATTCCGAGGATCCCGCCTACAGATTCCCTTGTAAGGATGACGAGGATTTGGTCGATGCCACAGGCTTCGACGATCCGGATGAATATGATATGGAGGATCCATCCGACGGCAGCCTGCCTGAGGCCAAAAGGAAATCCGACGCCAGAAAGGCATCTGACCGAAAGCTCGACAAGCTCTCCATCGATGAACTGGAGCTGAGCGTGCGCACCTATAACTGCCTGAAGCGGGCCGGGATCCACACCGTGGGAGCTCTCCGGGAAATGAGCCGGGAGGATCTGGCGAAGGTCCGGAATCTTGGATTGAAATGCCAGGAGGAAGTCATATATAAGCTTACGTCAATGGGCCTGACCCTTCAGGGCGAGCAGGCGCCGCCCAGCAGCTCCGATATGCTGACCCGGCTGATCGGCCTGAAGGAGGTGAAGGAGCAGGTCAGGAAAATAGCGGCGTTCGCCAGGATGAAGAAGGACATGGAGGCCCTGGGCAGGGCATCCGTCCCGGTAGCGCTGAACATGGAGTTCGTGGGGAACCCCGGCACGGCGAAGACCACCGTGGCCAGAATCCTGGCCGGGATCTTCCAGGAGATTGGAATCCTTTCCAGCAGCCAGATCGTGGAGACCGGCCGGGCGGACCTGGTGGCAGGCTATATCGGGCAGACCGCCATCAATGTGAAGTCCGTGTTCGAGAGGGCCAGGGGGAAGCTCCTGTTCATCGACGAGGCCTATTCCCTTGCGTCGGACTCCCCCAGGGACTTCGGCTATGAGGCGATCAACACCATCGTACAGGAAATGGAGAACAACCGCGGCGACACGGTCGTGGTCTTCGCCGGTTACCCGGATAAGATGGAAAGCTTCTTTTCCATGAATCCGGGCCTGCGGTCCCGGGTCCCCTTCCGCATCAGCTTCCCCGACTACTCCACCGACGAGATGGCCCAGATCGTCCGCCTGGAGGCGAATAAGCGAGGCTTCTCCCTCTGCCCCCGGGCGCTGGAGAAGGCAGTCTCCCTCTGCGAGGAGGCAAAGCAATATTCCGACAGGGGGAACGGGCGGTTCTGCCGGAATCTGGTGGAAAACGCCATCCTCAGCTATGCCTTAAGGGTCTACGGGGAAGGGGCGGAGGCCGCCGACGGCGCGGAAAAGGACTTCACGCTTGCGGAGGAGGACTTTTCCCTGCCGGATAATATGCAGAACATACCGAGGGCACAGGAGGCAAAGGGGGCAAAGAAATCCGCGCCCATAGGCTTCCGTTATTAGCTATGGGTATCCGCTACTGGTATTGGCCGCGGCAAATACCAGTAGCCGTAAAATTTACAGACGCGAAGGCTGCCATCTGATATAATGAAACTACAGCAGCGAATTCTGCGGATTTAAAAAGAGAAAGGCGGGAAAAGCATGATAACATTCACGAGATCGTTTTATGGAAAAGGGGAGGACTATCGAAAGAACCTGGCGTGCATGCAGGAGGTGACGGACAGGCTCTTAGGCCACATGAAGGGGCACGGATACTCCTTCCGGCAGGAGATTACGGACGGGAAGGGGAACTTCAGCCAGGAGAAGCTCTGCAGCCTGGTGAAGGAGCTTGTGGGGCACTGGGCGGAGACCCTGCGGGAGAACACGGACAGGAATCCGGACACCGGAGAAAGCCTGGCAGAGCCCTATATCCGGGAGCGGCGGGAGCTGTATGGCCTCTACCTCTACCTGGTCATGCGGTGCAGCCTGTGCGAGGGAGCGTATGCAAAGGCCTATCCTTATGGCCCTGTGTCCAGGGAGCGGACGGATTTTGCCTTCCTGCTGGAGCAGGCCAGGCGTCTCTCCAGAAGCTGGTGCGTCATGGCCGAACCGGATGGGAGCAAAAAGAATGAGCTCTATGAGGGCTTTGATGTCCACTTCGGCTTCCATCTCTATAAGACCCTTGCGGATCCCCAGGGAACCATCTCCGACAGCACCCTGAGCCCCCAGTGGAACCTGCCCCGCGACCATCTCGCTTTCCTGACGAACGAGGGCAGCATGAAGCGCCTCTACATTAAACACTCTGCGGGCTCCTTCCGGGGAGGAAAGGCTGCCGAAACAGCCTTGACTGCAGAAGCAGACCTGGATAAAGAAGTCGGCCTGAACGAAGAGACATCTGCGGGAAGGGGGATCGTCTGTGTGGAAGGGGCAGCTCCTGTGAAAGCGGCAGTCAGGGCGGAGGATGCGGCACAGGCCGGGGACAGCCGCAGCGAGGACGAGATGGCCGATACGGAGGGCTGCAGCAGCACGGACAGCGCCAGCGGCTATGATGGCCATGAGGACAGCGACGACTATGAGGACGATTATGATTATGATGATTATGATGCCTATGAGGATTATGACGATGACGACCCGTATCCCTTCCCTGATTTCGAAAGCAAGGCCGAATTTGAAGCCGCCCGGATGGACCAATGGGCAGAGGAGTATGAAAGAGCGGACTATCTGGCAGCCCTTGCCCGGACCTTTGCCTGCCAGGATGCGTATTTTGAAGCCTGCGGACGGTTCGCGACCCTCTTCGGGAAAGCCAGGCCGGAGATCCTGCGGGGCTTTTACCAGGAGCTGGAGGATATCGTGAACCTGTATCTGGCCGAGCGGAACCTCTCCCCCCTGACGGATACGGACAAGACGCTGGACGTGTACAGCAGCGTCTATGACGGCCCCTGCCGGCAGGCGGACAGCTATGAAAGGAGGCTGCAATGGGAGAATCAGTGAGCGGAATCCGTGAGTCCTTCTACAGCGACATCATCTACGATTACCAGTGCAAATATGAAGGCAAACGGGAGAAGTCCTTCCTCTACAGGGCCTTTTGGGCGGACAGCGTCTCTGGGCTGCTGAAGCGCCTTGACCGGTCGCTTTCGGAGCATGTCGCCGGGCATGGCACTGGGCATGACGATGAACATGGTACCGGGCAAGGCACCAAAGCTTCCACCCCGCTGGAGGACTATATGGCTCCGGTCTGCCAGAACAGCCGGCCAGGGAGCTGGGATTACCCCTGGCTTTTGGCAAAGCACCCCCTGAAGCCCACGGATCAGGCCCACATCAAGGAGCAGCTGGCAGCGGCCATGAAGGAGCATCCGGCCTGGGCCAGGAGGCTGCTGATAAAAGAGGTCCCGGAGAAGGGCCGGAAGGAGCGCCGGGACTTCTGGGAGGAGCTTTGGCTGAGGGACGCCGCTTACCTGGCCGGACTGGTCACCGACACGGAATATTACTTCTGGCTGGTGGAATATCTGGCGGTGCGGGATATCTATTATAAAGACAACAGCATAGCAGACGCCCATCTATGGCTGAGAGGACTGCTGCTGCGGACTGGCGTTGCGGGCATCCAGAATACAGGAAATGGAAACGCTGCAGAAAATGTGGAGAACGCGGAGAGCCCTGAGAACCGGCAGAAGGGCAAGGACAGCGAAGACCTGAACGTCAAGGCAAATGTGGAAAAGAAGCTGGCGGAGGCGGCAAGGCTGATCCGGCAGGAGCGCGACACCGGAGGGACCAAAATCGCCGCCCGGCTGCACGATCTGAAATGTTCGAAGACCAGGAACGGCATGGTAATCAGAATGGACTATCTGCCCTGGCTGACTGCCCGTCTGGAGCGGATGGCGCTCCACATCAAGATCAAGACCTGGCTGCAGGACAGCGGATATCCCCTGGGGGGACGGGGCAAGGCGGACAAATCGTCCAGGGAGCCCCGGAAGCAGGACTTTTCCCTGCGGCTCTTCGAGGCATACTGTGACAGCGAGGAGGGCTATGACTTCTACAGAAAAGACTTAAGCGGCCAGGAGAACTGCGGGGACTGGCATATGGACAGCCAGGGGTTCTGCGTGCTGGGGCTGTCCCAGGCGGAAAAGCTTCGGGAGAGCCTGGAACGCAGCGGCGGAAGATATCTCTACATTCCGCTGGCCATGCACCTGGGAAGCGGCTGCATCTTTTTCCTGGCGGGGAAGGAGAACTACAGGGAAGCATATGAGGACGCGGAGCCGGAGCTGAAGACGGCTTACCAGGAGGCGAAGGGCTGCTACTGCTTCGACTATCTGCGCCTGGACGAAGGGCATCGGGAGAAGTTCCCCGGGGACGTGGGAGGGGCGTTCCGGCTGCAGCCTACCTTTCATGAGAACCAGGGGAAAAGCTGCCTGGACGTCCTGAGGGACTTCAAGCGGTACTGCCTGACCGGAGCCGGCAGCCCGCGCCGGGCAGTCAAGAACCTCAACGAGGAGTCGCCCGACGGTATCCCGGATGCGTTCCGCTGGGCCTTCGACAATCTGGAGGAGATGGAGGTGAGCCCGCGGGCAGCGTTTTCCTTCTATCAGACGCGGGAACTGGCGGAAAAGGCATTCTGACATTCCCCGCAAAAGACTTTGGGGCTGTCATGGAAATATAACTATCTCCCGACAGCCCCTGGGCCAAAAGCAAAGCCGGGAATCACAGGTTCCTATCCAGATAGCCGAACATGAGCTTCACCATATTGACTGCCAGCGCCCTCTCCTCTTTCGTCCTGCCATGCAACAGCTGCCGTAATATCAGATATTCCGTATCGTCCTTCGCGGTGATGGAATCCGAAAGCAGGTAATCCACCGTGACGCCCAGCCGGTTGGCCACCACCACCAGATTATCCAGGGTCAGGCTGCGCTCGCCGCGCTCCACCTGCCCGATATATGCCATGGAGAGGTTCACGTCCTCCGCCAGCTTCTCCTGCGTCAGATTCAGCTTCAGCCGCTCCTCCCGGATGCGCCTGCCCAGTGTCTTCTCTTCCATAGAATCCCTCCAGCGCTTATAGTATATCCAAATAATACTAACAGCCGTAGATTTGCGTAATCCGCACATCGCATTATTTACCTATGCTGGAAGCACTGTCCGAAGAGCTTTATAGAACTCTGTAATATTTACGAGTGCGCATAAAAATTCTGCTATACTTATTCACTGTAAGGCAGGCACCTTAAAAATCAACGGCATGGTGCGGCCGGAAGAAGGAGGGATTGCTGTGGAACGATACCTTACAGACGCGGTATATGCCCGCAGGGTCGGGGACAGGCCACCGGAGCTGGAGCGGGAGGAAAAGCATCTGTACGCGGAGCTGTCAGCCCGCATACCCGGCGAGGAATATCTGCGGATAGAGGAAGAACTGAACCATTTTCATGAAGAGCTTGGCAAGGAGCTGTTCGGCAGAGGATTTATGGAGGGGATGCGCTTTTTCCTCCAATGCCTGTCACCATGACCCGCTATTCAGAGAGCAATATCTGTTATGCTACTAGTTGTTTTTTTATTTGCTATATGTTAAGATGGCAATGGACAACAGCGATATCGTAAAGTATCTGAACGTAACCGGATTGCAATGCTGCTATGGAATGGTTTGAAAAAGCTGCAAATAAAGGGAATGGCACTGCTAAGAAAATGCTCCGCTAAAAGGATTCCCTGTTCCTCTGCCCGGGACAATCGTAATAATTACGAACACGAATCCAGGAACCTGTTATATTATTTCCATAAGGTGCGCACCTTAAAAAGGTGAATGGTACACCGTTACAATTTTTTACGATTGGAGAAAACACAACATGAAGAACAACCTGAACCTGAAACACGCCCTTGCAATACTTCTGGCGGCGGCAATGCTCTGCGCCTGCCTGACAGGCTGCGGCAGCACGGACGCAGACGCCATCCCGGCCCGGCCTGACGACTACGTGCCCTACCAGGCACCCTATGTGACGGGGGAAGACGATGACGCCGGATATGAAATGCCGGAACAGGCTGCACAGGAAGATGCCCGTGCGTCCGTGGAAGTCAGTGCGGCGAAGTCCGATGCGGAAAGTCCCGTTGAGACGGAAAGAACATCCGTGGAAGTCAGTGCGGCGAAGTCCGACGCGGAAAGTTCCGCCGTAACGGAAAGCCAGCCCGTGGACATGTCGTCCCTGGAAGCGGTAGCCGTGCTCGGGAGGCTCGTGGGGAACTGGTCCCCGGCACATGCCGGAGGGCCCCTGTACCAGATCGAGATGGACGGCGCCGGGAACCCGTACGGGCTCGACTGGGAATACATGCCCACAGGCCGCGACGTGAAGTCCGCCGGCAGGACGGTTTACGCCGACTATGTCAATGCCTGCGACTGGTCCCTGGTATTCGACGTCGAGTTCTATAAAAATGCCTTCCCCATGCTGGCATTGCAGTACGATTATGACGACGAGCTGCTCACGAGGCACTTCCAGACCGTGGGGGTACACGAGGGCAGGCAGGGGTCTGGGGACTTCAACCTGGCGGCCTATGTTGCGAACTGCGGTGAGGAAGTCTGCGATGCGTTCGGCGAGGACTGGGAGTGCTACTACTTCTACTACATGCTGAACCATGGTGCAGAACAGTCCGTCAGCACTGAGAATACCGACGGCAGGTACCCGCTGTGGCTCACCGTGGAGATGTCCAGGTACCAGAAGGACGAGTTCGACGCGGTGAACGCGTACAGGGCGGAGGCAGGCGTGGACCCTGTCACGGCAGACCCGGAGCTGATGGCCCTGGCCTGTTGGAGGGCATGGCACGACGCCTCAACCCGCACAAAGGCCCACGACTGGATGGAGGAAAACGGCGACGTGCTGGACGGCTATATGGCGGACATGTCCGTATGGCATATTGCGGAGAACACAACCAAAGCGCTGAATGCTGTGAGCAGCCGAGACTACATGAGGGTGGGCCTCACCGCAAAGTGCTATTATGACTCGCCCCGCCACTACGAGGCCATGATCCGTGAGAACCATCTGTACTTCGGGTGCTCCGAGCTGTATTATTCAGCAGAGCACAAGATGATCGCCCAGTTCGACATGTACACCGACGAGCCGTCAATGTCCCCCAGGGTATGCATGCCTTGACAGGCGGCATATGCCCGGCCTGCCGGCTGGGCATATGCTGTAAAAATTCACGAAGACGAAACAAAAAATATTGCACGACAAAGAACAGGAGACTTGCGCATACGAGACGTGACAGACGGATCCTGGAATCAACTGTATTTTACTGACAGGCCGGAACGGCCGGAAAGGAGCATTTGCTATGCTGAGAATCTTTTATATCTATCCCGACAACAATAACGACAAGGACAACATCCCCGCCCCCAATCACTACAGCACCAAGAACTACAAGTTCTCTGCCGCCGGCCGCTTCATCGGCAGGGTCCTCATCCCCGTCCTCGGCTTTATCGGCGGCATCTTCCTCGGCCAGGTCCTCAGGGGCCTGGTCTCCGGGCTCATCATCCGCTTCTTCGGCTGATGCCGTAAAGTCCTGATTCTGATTTTAATCTGACAGTTTTGAAAGGGTCTGCTGCAGGATTTACCATACGGCAGCCCTTTTGATGTGTTCGGCGGGGAGCGAGAAGATGGACGTAATAATTACGAACATGCGGATGAGGGCCCGCTATACTATTCTCTGTAAGGCACGCACCATGACATGAACTTTACAATGACCGTCCGAAGGGATACCTCCCCGGAGAAATATGCGTTGGCGCCGAATCAGGGCGGGCGTATCAAGGGGAAGACAACGCCGCAGGAAAGCGACTGGGGCAGGAACAGCATCGGGAAGAACGGCGGCACGAAGAGCAGAACGGTGGCTGGCGGATGATGACTCTGCAAAGGAAAGGACGAGGGACGCTAAAAGGATGAAGCATAAAATCACAGACCCCAAATACCATTTTATCACTCTGTTCGACGACGAAACAGGAGCCTATATTCGCAGCGGCATTCTCCGGGATGGCCGCGATACAGGCGCGGACCCGTTTATGGCATCGTTTCCCCATCTCATCGACGTGGGGGTGATGGGGCACTGTATCCACGGGAAAACAGGGCTGTGCCGGAAAGCGGGAATCGGCTGCTACCAGAACGGCGCAGTGACGGAAAAGCCCAATATGACAGTGGAGGATTTTCGATGGATTGCAGAGCAGTGCCGGGGCCGGACAAATCAGTTTGCCCTGGGCGGACGGGGTGACCCGGACCAGCACGAGCGCTTTGAAGAGCTTCTTCAAATCTGCCGGGAAAACGCCCTGGTTCCCAACTTTACCACCTCCGGCTACGGATTGACGCCGGAACTGGCGGCTGTCTGCAGGAAATACTGCGGGGCGGTGGCCGTGAGCTGGTACCGCAGCGCCTATACGCGCAGCGCCATTCGGATGCTCCTGGACGCCGGGGTGAAGACGAACATTCATTATGTTCTGGGGAAAAACAGTATCGGCGAAGCCATAGAGCGCCTGGAGAAGGACGATTTTCCGGCGGGCGTCAACGCTGTTATCTTTCTTCTCCATAAACCTGCCGGACAGGGCGCCCGGGAAAATGTGCTTGCACCGGATGACCCGAAGGTAAAGCGTTTTTTCGCACAGGTAGACAGGAACCACCCTTTTAAGGTGGGCATGGACAGCTGCAATGTGCCGGGAGCCATCCGCTTCTGCAAAAACATCCTGCCCCAGTCCCTGGACACCTGCGAGGGCGGGCGGTTTAGCTGCTACATCGGCGCGGATATGGTGATGCTGCCCTGCAGCTTTGACCAGGAGGGGCGGTATGAGGTGAAGCTTGGGCCCTGCACAATCGAGGAGGCATGGAACAGCGAACCCTTTGAACGTTTCCGGGACCGTATGCGCGGCGCATGCCCGGACTGCAGGAAACGGGAGCTGTGCCTGGGCGGCTGCCCGCTGATGCCGGAAATCGTTTTTTGTAACAGCGAACACAGGAAGTCTGCAATTCCATAGAGTTCATAGAAAAATCAAAAATAGAATTCATAGAAAATCAAAACAGGAAAGGAACGGACGGCTATGAAAATCAGGACGGATTTTGTGACCAATTCCAGCAGCAGCAATTATGTCACGATAAATATTAAAAGCCCTAAACTAACGGAGATTCTGCGTGGGGCAAGGAGATGTAAAGAAACCGGGGAAGGAGATGACGACGAGTGGTATGGGAACCGAATAGATATTGACGAATCGGAACAGACCGTAAAATTGATGTTTGAGATATCGAATGTCATCTCTCGCGGCGAGGAGGATATGGCGCAGACAGACGAGAATTTGGAGTACATCGGCTACCCGCCGGAAAATTTAAGCGGTTTACCCCAAAGCCTGCTCAGGCTGCTGAAAAAAGCCGGAGGATACCGCCTGTACCGGCAGGGCTATGATCTGACAGGTCTTTGCAGCGCATTGGAGAAAAATGGCGGTGACATTCTCGCCGATACGGAGAGCGCTGACTGGATTTATGACGTGGAAGGCTATGGGGAAGCGAATCTGTATAGCTGGTTCTCGATTCTTTCAAAAAATATAGCCGAAAAGGAGAAACTGGATTATCGCCCTTCATCTGTGTGTCTTTTGAGTTCTTTTCACTATGACAGAGAAAATGGAGAGTCCTTAAAGGAAGAATACGGATACAGCGAACCTTCTGAGGAGGGTTATGCCGATGATGATTTGGATATTGAGACGGAGTTTTATGAGGATGATTTAGAATTTGAAACGGAGTTTTTGGAGGATGATGAAGATGTTTTGCTGCCCGCTGATGATTTGATATATCCTGTTGAGGACGATTTTACGGAGGGGAAAGAGTGAAATGAAGCAAAAACAGTACGAAAATACAGACAAGGAGGATGCGCAATATGCAGGATCAACAGAAAGGCTACTTCCAGAAGCTCATGGAATTCGGCGAGGCCATGAAGGCCAGGGGCTATGAGAACGTCCTCGGCGAGGACGCGAAAGACTTCGTCGACATCATCACAGACTTGGTGGGCCACATCATGGGCATCGCCACAGCCGTGGACAAACGCGATACGGCTGCCGTCACGGCCAGGACACAGGGCCTCAAGGACCAGGAATACCGGGAGACCGTCGGTCCTTACGAAGAAGCATGCTTCTCCGCCCTGAAGCATGCAGCTGTCTCGATCGATGACATGAACCGGTTCTTCAAGCTGGCGGGCATGGGGACATTTGCGGACATCGACACAAAAGATAATGCCGCTGTCCAGAAGGTCGCCGGCGACATCATGGTCGAAGTCCTGGAGGGCAAGGCAGGGCCCGCCCTGGAGAATACGTTCCAATGCGCCGTGCAGAAGGAAACGGACGATCCTGGGGCAGCGACGAAAAGGCCCCGTGACATGCTGGCGCAAAACGACCTTGACATCCCGAGGGCGTCTCCGGCCCGGTTCAGGCTCGTCCGGGAAAGGCCCTGGCTGCAAGTGTATTCTGACGACAAGATTGAGATCAAGCTGCGCGACATGGGCGAAAATTGGGATATCAAGGACCTCCTGATCGATGTCAAAAGCTTGGAACCATGCGGTCCGTCGTACCACGTCGTGTCGACAGGGGCCGGCTTCCTCATAACGGCCGAACCTAGCCTCCCCACGATGTTCATGCGGCCGAACAGCATCCGAAAAGTAATCGACCAGTTAGAAGGCTCCATCCAGACCATATCGGACCTTGAAGATTTTCTGAAATCCAAATACCCGGACGTGCCCATTGCCGGCGACACATGACGCGCAGGGCGGAAAGCCCGTGCCGCTGCCGCAGCTGAGAAGGCTGCTGCTGCGGACTGGCGTAGTGGAGGGCACGGACAGCGAAGCCCTGAGCGTCAAAGCAACTGTGGAAAAAAGCTGGCGCAGGCGGCAGAGCTGATTCGGCAGGAAAGGGATGCCGGAGGAATCGAACCTGCAGCCCGGCTCCACGATCTGAAGCGTTCCGCAAAAAACAGGAAGGGTGCGGCAATCAGGGAGGACTACCTGCCCTGGCTCACCGCCCATCTGGAACGGATGGCAGTCCACCAGGCTCGGTTTCCCGGGGACGTGGGAGGGGCGTTCCGGCTGCAGCCTACCTTTCATGAGAACCAGGGGAAAAGCTGCCTGGATGTCCTGAGGGACTTCAAGAGGTACTGCCTGTCCGGAACCCACAGCCCGCGCCGGGGAGTCAAGAACCTCAACGAGGAGTCGCCCAACCGTATCCCGGATGAGTTCCGCTGGGCCTTCGACGATTTGGAGGAGATGGAAGCGAGCCCCCAGGCAGCGGTTTCCTTCTATCAGACACGTGAAATGGCGGAGCCTCCAAGATGCTATTAGTTGTATTTCTGCTTACTATATGTTAAGATAATAATGAATTTTATACAAAATACCAGCAAAGGAGACAACAAGATGAGCAATACCACCAGACAGTACAATGTTTCGATTTTTCCCTGTCCAGAGACCGGCGATGCACCCAGCGCTGCAATTTATATGGAAGTGGCCGACGGCTTCGAAGAGTTTTACAGGGAGATAACGGAACGAAAAGCCTGGGGCCAGGGCTACAAAGCGTCCGAGGCCAAGCTGCCGGGAGAATACAAATTGCGGATATGCGATGGAACCGGCGAAGATTTCTATAGCTTCTGTGAGGACGAGGGGAGCATCATTACCGGGCTGCTGCATTGCTGCATCAGGCAAGGGGTCACGGTCAGGGAGTTCCATTATAAGGGAAACAGCTACACGGATATTTCAGACGCGGATATTTTGGACGCCGAGCGTATCGTCATAGAAAATGACTGGTCTGACAGATCGGAAGAGCGTCGTGTAGGGAAAGAGTGTAGATCTCGGTGGT
>CAMTBF010000052.1 GCA_947068385.1 uncultured Lachnospiraceae bacterium | reverse complement strand
AAATGAGTTGCAAAAATACCGTGAACCATTCAAAAAAGTCTGTGCATCCCCACATTGGAGGAGATGTATACCAGCCATTGCTGCTACTGTGAATCCATTATCGGAATCAGCACTTATGGACGAATCGAACATTTGAGGCCCAAATCATTGGCCCGATTCCATCAGTATGCTTTTGACTGGAATAATCTGCATTGGTGCTGTGAGGTCTGCAATACAAGCTATAAAAAGGCAAAGTGGAATTTTGAACATCCAATTTTAGATCCGTCGGCAGATGATATAAATGCATATTTGAAGCTAAATCTGCAGACGGGCGAATACGAGGAAATCGATGGTAATCCGAGAGCCAGGACCACGATAGCGGATACAGGGTTGAACCGGAAAGAACTGGTTAAGGCAAGGCGATGGATTATTGTGCGTGTAATAAAGGATTTCAAAGCCCATCGTCAATGTGGGGATGCACAGACTTTTTTGACAGAGCTTAGAGAGTTGATGGAGGATATAAGCTTTCCGAGTCTGTATGATGAGCTGATTACATATTTGTCTGCGGTTTTGGAGGAGCAGAATGGGCTAGGATAGCGGCTCATCCGGAAGAAAGGCTTGTCATGGGAAGAAATTTGTTTGAAAATATGCTTGATTTGGCAAAAAACCTGCAGAACAATATCAACCGCCTGTTCATCGGCAAGGAGGACGTGGTGGAAAAGCTCCTGATATGCCTCTTCGCCGGAGGCCATGTGCTGCTGGAGGACGTGCCCGGGGTGGGCAAGACCACTTTGGCGGGCATTCTGGCTAAGAGCGTGGGCTGCAGCTTCGGCAGGATCCAGTTCACCCCGGACACCCTGCCCGGGGATGTGGCGGGGGTGTCCGTCTATGACCAGAGGACAGGCGAGTTCCAGTACCGCCCCGGGGCAGTGATGAACCAGATCCTGCTGGCGGACGAGATCAACCGCACTGCCCCCAAGACCCAGTCCAGCCTCCTGGAGGCCATGGCGGAGGGGCAGGTCACCGTGGACGGGCAGGTGCACGCCCTTCCCCGGCCTTTTCTGGTGATAGCCACCCAGAACCCGGTGGAGTTTTTGGGGACCTATCCCCTGCCGGAGGCCCAGATGGACCGCTTCATGATGCGGCTTTCCATCGGGTATCCGGACAGGGAGCAGGAGATTCGCATGGCCGCCCTGCACCTGGAGGGGCGCACGCCGGACACCGCGCAGGCGGTGTGCGGGGCGCAGGAGGTGTTGGAGGCGGCGCGGGCGGTGGCCGACGTGACCGTGAGCGAGGCGGTGCTAGGGTATATGGAGGATATCGTCACCCTCACCAGACAGGAGCCCCGCTTCGTGCTGGGGGCCAGCCCCAGGGCCCTGCTGGCCCTGATGCGGGCCTCCCAGGGCCACGCCTTCCTCGCAGGCCGGGACTATGTCAAGCCCGATGACGCGAAAGCGATGGCTCGCCCCGTGCTGCTCCACAGGCTGGTATTGTCGCCGGAGGCGCGGATTCAGAAGGCCGATGCCGGGAAGGTGCTGGAGGGCCTTATCCTGAAAGCGAAGGTTCCCGTCCAATGAAGCGGGGCAGGAGGGCGGATCCGGGCGGGATGAGGACGCGCAGAATGGTGCTTTTCGCTCTGTGGGCCCTGTCCCTGGTGGCAATCAGCTTTTTCGGAGGCGCTGTCAGCTACGGCTTCTTTTTTGGCATGTCTTTGGTGCCCGTGGTCTCGCTGGTCTATATCCTGTTCGTTTATATCCGGTTCAAAATCTACCAGGAGCTGGGCAGCCGGACCATGGTCTGCGGCGAGCCCGTGGACTACTTCTTCGTGCTGCAGAACGAGGATTATTTCGCCTTCACCGGGGTCAGCGTCAGGCTGTTCTCCGATTTCTCCTATGTGGAGGAGCTCCCCGGGGACGTGGAATACGAGCTGCTCCCCGGAGACCGGTTCACCTACGAGACCAGGCTGGTGTGCCGATACCGGGGCGAGTACGAGGTTGGGGTAAAGGAGGTAGTGGTGACGGATTTCCTGCGGCTGGTGCGGGTGCGCTATGACAATCCGGGCACGGTCAGGGCCATCGTCCGCCCCCGGGTGGTGCGGCTGACGGAGCTGAACGGTTTAGAGGAGTTCCAGGCCATCCTGCAGAGGGAGACCGCTTCCGACACGGAGCCGGACATCCTGGTGCGGGAGTATGCCCCGGGGGACGCCCTGAAGCAGATTCACTGGAAGGCCACGGCCAGGGCGGGAAGGCTCATGACCAGGACCCGGACGGGGGAGGAGAAGCTGGGCATCTCCGTCTTCTGCGATATGACCCGGTTCTACAGGAAAGCGGAAAAGTATCTCCCCCTGGAGAACAGGATTCTGGAGGTGCTGCTGGCGCTGGGCTTCTTTTTTGCGGGAAAGGAAATGGGGTTCACCGCCTATTACGGACAGAAGGGCCTGGTGCGGGAGCAGGTGCAGGGCATGAGGGACTTCGACGGGTTCTATCAAAAGGTGAGCGAGGTGGTCTTTCAGGAGCAGGGGGACATCCTGAGCTTGTTGGACGAGGCGGCAGCCCGGGGCGGCCTGTGGGACAGCCGAATCCTTTTCCTGATCCTGCACAGGGTGGACGCCGCGGTGCTGGAGGCGGCACAGCGGCTGGCGGCCCAGGGTCGGGCAGTGGTCATCTACGCCGTCACGGATAGGGATATACAGGATTATGTCAGGCAGGGCACAGGGAGATGGAAGATCGTCCAGGTTCCCATAGACGAACCGCTGGAAGGGAGGCTGTGATGAAAGAGAGGCTCCGTTCCAATGAAAAGGCGATATACCGTATGATAAATGCCGTCCTGCTGACAGGCATGGCGCTGTTCGGGGCGGTGGACTTTCTGGGGACAGGGGGCAGGGTGCACCTGTTCACGGCGCTGGCGGCTATCGTGGCGCTCACGGCCATGGACTTCATGGAGGCAAGAGGGCGCCTGCTGTTCGGGGCAGTGCTGCTTGGCCTCTTGTCTGTAGGCATGGCGGTTGCAGGGTGGGCCGAGAGCCTGGCTTTCCTGCGGGGCTTCCTGCCATGGCTTTTCGGGGGCCGGATGCCGGAGGCTTCCAGTGCTATGCTGATGCCTGCCGCTGCTGTGCCGCTGCTTTCCGGGCCGGTGCCGGAGATTTCTGCGGCTATGCTGGCATCTTCCGGTGCGGTGTCCGCGCTCCCGGGAGCTGCGCCCACACCTCTGGCTGCGGTACCGCAAGGGTGGATATTCGGATACGGGATGCTGCAGTCGGCCATGATAGCCGCCGTATGCTATGCCGTCCAGATTCTGTTTGAAAAGCTGCCCGTGCTCAAAAGGATATTCGCGGCCCTGCTGTCTGCCGGGCTGCTGATTTCCATGCTGCTGGAGTGGGAGATGGGCCACTTTGCGGTAGTCTTCCTCATGGCCTACCTGGTCCTCGTCTGTGTGGAGTGGATACAGAGCCGCTGGGAAAAGGTACGGAAGGAGGGAAACACCAGAGAGGCCCACACGCTCTGGATCATGCCCTTTTTGGCCCTGTACCTGATTCTCATGGCGGCCATGCCCACGCCGGAGGAGCCCTATGACTGGATGTGGGCAAAGAATATCTACAGCCGGATCGAGGACACCTTCACCACCTTGACCCAGAACCTGAAATGGGGCAGCAGGGAGGGCTTCGGGGTGGCCTTCAGCGGCTTCTCGGAGGAGGGCACGGTGGGCGGGAACCTGCGCCAGGATCCGGAGGAGGTCATATCCATCCGGGTGCAGCCCGGCCCGGGGCGTGGCGGCCCGGAGCATCTGTATCTGACGGGAAGCGTAGCGGACACCTTCGACGGGCGGAGCTGGAGCCTGGAGAGGCAGGGGCTTCCCGGGGAGAGCTTCCTGGACACCGCCCAGACCCTGTACGCGGTGAGGCGCTGGAACCGGGAATACCAGAAGGACTATCTCAGGGAGATCAGCCTGGACATCCGATATGAGGATTTCAAAACGGGCTTCCTTTTCGCGCCGCTGAAGGCCTGGAAGCTGGAGGATTGGGACGGGAGGGCGCTGGACTATGTCTCCCGGGGGGAGGAGCTTCACTGGAGCAGACGGAAAGGGTACGGGACCAAGTACCGGGTGCAGTATTTTGCCATGAACCTGGGGCGGCAGGAGATGGATCTGTTCCTGGAGCGGATGTGGGAGCAGGCCGCCGATCAGACGCTGGGCCAGACCTTGGAGCAGCCGGAAAAGGAGGAGGAGGACGAGAGCCTCTGGGCAAGCGTCCTGCTGGAGTGCAGACGGCGAAACGGATATGAATTTACGGTTGAAGACATAGATGCCTATAGGGAGGCAGTCTACAGGGATTACCTGCAGGAGGTGGAGCTTTCCCCGGAGGTGGAAGCCCGCCTGGCGGAAATGACGGAGGGCGCGGAGACCCGGATAGAGAAGCTGCGGGCCATCGAGAGCGGGCTGGCGGCGCTTGCCTATACCCGCACGCCCGGCGACCTGCCGCAGTGGGTGACGGACGAGAGGGAGTTCCTGGACTATTTTCTGCTGGAGAGCAGACAGGGGTACTGTACGTATTTTGCCACCGCTTTCGTGCTGCTTTCCAGGGCGGAGGGGATTCCGGCCCGGTATGTGCAGGGCTACTGCGTCCCGGTGCAGGAGGGAAGGACTTCTGTGGATTCCGGCATGGCCCATGCCTGGCCGGAGGCGTATCTGGACGGCGTGGGCTGGATTCCCTTTGAACCCACGCCGGGGTACGGCGGACAGCGCTATGCCCCTTGGGAGATGCAGCAGCCCCGGGAGGGGTGGACAGCGTCGGCAGGGGAGCTGGAGCTGCCGGGCCAGGCGGCCGATGCCGGAGAAGGAATAGGGATGACAGGAGCCGCGGATTCGGAGGCGGACGGGACAGCGGAGGGAGTTCCGGAGGAGGCGGACCTGGAGGAGGCCGGAGCAGGGCGGGGAAGGGAATTTTTCCGGAACCTGGGGCTTGCCATACTTGCCGTCATGCTGATATGTGCCGCATTCCGGACGCTGGACGGCATCCTTTACAGACATCGATACCGGAAGATGGATCTGGAGGAAAAGCTCCGCACGCAAGTCCTCCGAAACCTGGAAATCCTGCGATGGTTGGGCCTGGAGAGGAAGCCCTGGGAGACCCTGCAGGAGATGGGGGAAAGAGCGGGACGGCTGCCCGGTCTGGAGGAAGCAGAGCCTTTCAGGTTCCTGGAAAGCTATGAGCATGTCATATACGGCGGGAAGCAGGTAAGCGAGGACATGATAAGGGAAGCAATCCGGGAGCGGGGAAATCTCTTGGAGCAGCTGAGGGCGCGGAGGAGATGGGCTTATGTCTGGTGCTGCCTGAGGATGCATCTGACGGGAAAGGAAAGGTGAGCCTGAAGGGCCGGAAGGACGAGCGGGCATTTTACAAATACTGAATATTTAAGAGGACAGAGGGAGGATGGGAGAGAGATGATAAGACCGATACGGGAAACAGAGCTGGAAGAATGCGTCAATGTGATAAGGGAAAGCTTCGCCACTGTGGCGGAAGCTTTTGGGCTTTCCCCGGAGAATGCCCCCAGGTTCACTGCTTTTGCCACTACCCTGGAAAGGCTTGCGGGACAGTACCGGGAGGGGCGGGCCATGTTCGTCCATGTGGAGGAAGACGGAAAGGTAACAGGCTATTATTCCCTCCGGATACAGGAGGACGGTGACTGTGAGCTGAACAATCTCTGTGTCCTGCCAGGCCGCAGGCATGCCGGAATCGGGAAGAGGCTGCTGGAGCACGGGCTGTTGTGCGCTTCCGCCTTTGGCTGCGGCAGGCTGAAGCTGGGCATAGTGGAGGAGAATACGGTGTTGCGGGCCTGGTATGAGCGGTTCGGATTCTTGCATACCCATATGGAAAAATACGGCTTCTTCCCATTTACCTGCGGCTATATGGAGAGACCGCTGAAATTTTGCTTTTTCGACACAGAAGTCCTGACGGACGGGGAAATCCTGCTGATGCTGGACAAGACCGTCCCGGGCAGCCTGGCGGAAGAATGGCTCCCATCCTACCACTTCACCATCTGCGACAGACAGGGGCACAAGGCCGGGCACTGCGACCTGCGGATCGGCTACAGCGAAGGGGTCTACTACGGAGGGAACATCGGCTACCGGGTGGAGGAGCCCTATCGGGGGAACCACTACGCGGGCAAGGCCTGCCGCCTGCTGTTCCACCTGGCCAGGCGGCACGGGATGGACTATCTGGTCATCACCTGCAATCCGGACAACTACCCCTCCCGGAAGACCTGCGAATACGCGGGAGGGATTCTGCGGGAAACCGTAGACCTGCCAGAGGACAATGACATGCGGCGGGACGGAGAGACGCGGAAATGCATCTATGAATTTACGATATAAAAGAACTCCATCGAGCTTGCCAAGGTGTTTTCCTATTGATTTTTTCGTTTACGCATAGGGCTGCCTGCCGTGCACATTCGTAGGACTTCGGTATTTTACCAACATGTTCCGGAATCCTCCAACGCGCCGGGGCCCGGGGCGTGCATACTGCTGGTGTTCGGCAGGACATGGAAGCTGAAAGGGCTGCGATGAACCGAAGCACCGGCGAATGTTTCCCCCGATTTCTATTGAACCCACGCCCAATATAGATTATAATGTACCCATGCGGCAGGCAGAAAGCCTTTTCTGATGCCGGAAAAACGGGGCATTGCAGCCCACGGGAAGGATTGGTGCAAAGATGGAGAACAACAGGACAGAAGACGTCAGGCTGGAGCTGGCGGTGAACACGGATTTCGCTGGGGAGAGCACCCAGCTGGAACAGATCAGGGCTACCCTGGAGCAGATAGCCCGGGCAGGCTTCACACATATCCACTGGTGCCATGAGTGGGACAGGGAATACATGTATTCGTCCTACGAGATGCAGCAGATCAGAGAGTGGATGGACGAATATGGCCTCAAATCCAAAGCCCTCCATTCCACCAAGGGCTCCGCCAAGGACGTGAATGTCAGGGAGGGCCATTACCGGAAGGACTACACCTCCGACTGGGAGTGCAACCGCAAAGCCGGCGTGGACTTGATCAAAAACCGCGTGGACTTGGCGGCGGCCCTGGGCGCTTCGGAGATCGTGCTCCATCTCTACGTCCCCTACCTCACCATCCAGCGGCAGCCGGAAGCCAAAGAGGACTTCTACGCCTGCGTCTACAGGTCCCTGGACGAGCTGATGCCCTACTGCCTGGAGAGAAAGGTGCGGATCTGCATAGAGAACCTCTTCGACATGCCCGGCGAATACATGCTGGAGGCATGGGACAGGCTGTTCGCCAGATACCCCAAGGAATTCCTGGGGCTGTGCTACGACACCGGCCATGCCAACATGGTCTGGCGGGAGCGGGCACCTGAGGTGATAGGTCGGTACGGCGACCGCCTGTACGCGGTACATATCCACGACAACAACGGCGCCATGGACTCCCATTGGATTCCGGGGGATGGCAGCATCCAGTGGGAAAAAGTGATGGGAACAATAGCGAAGTCGGCGTATGAGGGGCCGCTTTTGCTGGAGCTTTCCACCTACGAGCCGGATCAGGCAAAATATCTGCGGAGAGCCTATGAGGCCGGATGCCGCCTGGATGCGCTTTATAAAAAGGGAAGATGAGGCTGCCTAGGCCAGATGAAAGAGCAGGCGGCATGGCGAAGAAGGGAGCTATGGAACAGGTGGAATCGAAATGAAGGATAGGTCGAAGAAACAAAGTTCTATAAACGAAATACGAAGCAAGGCAAAACCGTCGAAGGAGCGCATGGCCAACCTGGAGCTGCTGCGCTGCGTGGCCATGCTGATGGTAGTGGCGCTGCACTACCTGGGCAAGGGGCATCTCCTGCCCGAGCTCACGGACAGCCGTCTGGGGAGCATGGGCATGGCCGCATGGCTCATGGAGAGCTTCTGCATCGTGGCCGTGAACGTCTATATGCTCATCAGCGGGTATTTCCTGTGCGCCTCCTCCTTCAAGCCGAGCCGCCTGCTGCTGCTGTGGCTGCAGATATGGGCCTATTCCCTGCCCTTCGGGCTCCTGGGCGCGCTGACGGGGGTGCTGCGGGAGGAGGCGTTCGACATCCACTATCTGCTGACATTGCTGTTCCCGGTGACCATGGGGCATTACTGGTTCATGACGGCCTATGTCTTCCTGTACCTGCTCCTGCCCTTTGTGGGGATGGCGGTGAAAAAGATGTCGAGACAGCAGCTGCAGCTTTCCCTGGCCCTGCTGCTGGCGGTCTTCTGCATCGCGAAGAGCGTGCTGCCCGTGCGCCTGGAGATGGACGCGCTGGGATATGACTGCCTCTGGTATCTGTGCGTCTTCCTGGCGGCAGCGTATGTGCGCCGGTTCGGCGTCCCGTTCCTGGAGAAAAAGGGGCGGGGGCTTTTGCTGTACCTGGGATGCTGCCTGCTCATCTTCTGCGGGACATTTGCCCTGCGGGAGATATACCTGCGCACCGGAGGGCTGGGAAGCCGGATCAAGATGTGCATGGAGTACAACCATGTGCTTCCTTTTCTGGCGGCTGTCGGCCTCTTCGGCGCGTTTTCCAGACTGCGCATACAGGGGAGGGCGGCGAAGATCGTCAATGGGCTGGCCCCGTATACCCTGGGGGTCTATCTGCTCCATGAGAACATAGGGCTGCGGTATTCCTGGCAGGAGTGGCTGGGGACCGGACAGCTGGCGGAAGAGATGGCCCGGGGGGCGGGAGGATTTTCCGGCACGGCCCGTCTGCTTGGGGGGACGGCGGTGGCCGTGCTGGCCGTGTTCGCGTGCGGCATCCTGGTGGACATGGCGCGGAAGCGCATCTTCCACGGACTGCACGGCCTGGCCCTGAGGGCGGGCTGCTACCGGAGGCTGACGGAGAAGATAGAGAAAGCGGACGCGCTGTTCCGGGAGGCCTGACAGAGGCCGCAGACGGCGGCGCCCCCGATCCGAGGGATGTCTTGGCAGGCTCCTGGCGTAAAATGGACTTCCCGCGGGACGGAGGAGAGACGGGCGGAAAGGATTCTGGATGGGAATAGACATGAGGAACGAAAAGGACGGATCGTCCCGGATGAAATGGGGGAACCTGCTGGAGAACCTAGGCATAGTGGTCCTGGCGTTCTATCCCCTGCGGCATATCGGCTGGGGGCTGGACTTATGGGATACCGGCTATAATTACGCGAATTTCCAATATATGGGCACGAAGCATATGGATTCCATGTGGCTCTTTTCCACGTATCTGGCCAATGTGGCGGGGAGCTGGCTGACCGGGCTTCCCAATGGGGATACGCTGATGGGCATGAACCTGTATACCGGATTGTCTGCCAGCGCGCTGGCCCTCATCGGGTATTTTTTCTGCACCAGGAAGCTGAGGATGCCGAGGCCGATCGTGTTTCTGGGGGAGATGGCGGCGCTGAGCCTATGCTGGTGCCCTACCGCGCTGCTCTATAACTACCTGACCTATCTGCTCTTCCTGGTTTCGACCATATTCCTCTACCAGGGCCTGACGAAAGAGAGGAAAGGGTGCTTCGTGGCCGCAGGCGCGCTTCTGGGGGCCAATGTGCTGGTGCGCTTCTCCAACCTGCCGGAGATGGGGATGATCCTGGCGGTCTGGGCATACGACTTTATCGCCTGGCTGCCGGAAAGGAAGGAAAAAGCATGGGGGCCGGGCTTCTGGCGGCGGACTGTCCGCCATACGCTGTGGTGCCTGCTGGGATATGCGGGTGCGCTGGCGGCGCTCCTTAGCGGTATCCATCTCCGCTACGGCTTTGGGAATTATGTGGCGGGCATCGGCAGGCTGTTCGCCATGACGGACAATGCGGCGGACTACAAGCCCGCTGCCATGATCATGGGGATCCTTGGCCGCTACCGGGAGGAGCTGTACTGGATGGTCCGGATGGGGATCATCGCTTTGGGGGGGATGGCGCTGTTCGCCCTGGCGGGATGGCTGGAGGGAGCCCTCTGCGGGCATCTGCGGGGGAAGGGCCTTGGTGCGGCAGGGGAAAAGGCTCCCCTGGCAGCCAGGGCCGTCCATATCGGCGTGCGCGTGCTGTGGACATTGGTGAGCATCGCCATGATCGGGTGGCTGTATCGGCGGAAATTCCTTTCCTTCTATTATTTCAGCTACGACTCCATCTGGCATTCCGGGCCTATATTCCTGATGCTGGCCATGCTGATCGCCGGGATCCGCATCCTGGACAGGAACGCGGCGAAAGAGGAAAAGCTGATCGGCGGCATGGTGATACTGATCATCCTGCTGACGCCTATCGGCAGCAACAATGATGTCCTGCCCAGCCTGAACAACCTGTTCCTGGCAGGGCCCTATGTCCTGTGGGAGAGCTGGCGCTTCCTGCGGCATGCGGGGGAATACAGGACAAGGGGGGGACTGGTGCTTTCCGCGTTTCCCGTCAAGGGCGTGCTGGCGGCGTTCCTTGCCGTCTGTATGTTCCAGTTCGGGGGCTTCGGGGCGAGCTTCGCCTTCGCGGAGGGGACAGGGATACAGGACGCGGAGGTGGCCATAGACAACAATGCCATCCTGCGGAACATAAAGATGAGCCCTGAGAGGGCCCGGTGGATGGAGGGACTGAGCGCTTACGCCAATGAGAACGGGCTCCAGGGACAGGAGGTCATCCTGTATGGGGACATCCCTTCCATATCCTATTACCTTGCGATGCCCTCGGCCTTCAATCCCTGGAGCGACCTGGACTCCTACAGCCTGGAGGCCATGGAGAGGGACATGGCGCAGCTGGAGGCGGAGATGACGGAGAAGGGGAGGGACAAGCCTGTAATCATATTGGAACACAACTATGCCCTTTATGAAGAGGGGAGGGACACCAGCCTTTCGTCGGAACAGTGGGAGGAGATGGAGGCCGACCCGAAATGGCAGCTCATCCTGGCATTCATGGATGCCTACGACTATGAACAGACCTTCCGCAATGAGAAATTCGCGGTCTATCGCTAGGGGCTACCGCTGGTGGATTGCTTTTTTTCCGTCGGCCGCGCATCAGCCAGTACGCCTCGGGAGGCTTTCATCTGAGCGTGGGCGGCATATTCATTCCTGCGGTGGCGATGGGGAGGAAGTACGAGCAGACTGCGAACAGCTTATAAAAATCCCTCCGACCCTAAGGAGCTGCCTGGCATCCTGAGGGTCAGAGGGAATTTCGGTTTCAGCCGTCTACTGTGGGCTGCAGAGTTTTATATCTCAGGCGTTCTGAGTCGTATGGCCACAGGCTGGCACTTACAGCAGCTTGACCCCCCGCTCCTTGGCCGCCTCCATGATCTCCTCCGGCCAGAGGGAGCACTGCACCTCCCCGATATGGGCCTTCCGTAGGAAGAACATGCAGATGCGGGACTGGCCGATGCCGCCGCCGATGGTGAAGGGCACCTCCTCATTTATGACTGCCTGGTGGAAAGGCAGCTCGGCCCGCTCCATGCACCCGGCGGCCTCCAGCTGGCGCAGCAGCGCGTCCTTGTCCACCCGGATGCCCATGCTGGACAGCTCCAGGGCGATGTCCAGGACGGGATAGTAGACCACGATGTCCGCGTTCAGGGCCCAGTCGTCATAATCCGGGGCACGTCCGTCATGGGGCTTGCCGTTCCCCAGGGCCCCGCCGATCTGCATGATGCACACCGCTCCCTTGGCCTTGGCTATGTAGTACTCCCGCTCCTTGGGCGTATTGTCCGGGAACATCTCCTCCAGCTCGCCTGTGGTGACGAAGAAGATGTCGTGGGGAAGGATCTCTTCTATATAATCATAGTGGATGGACATGTACTTCTCCGTCTTGCGCAGCACCTTGTATACGGTGCGCACCACATCCTCTAAGGTGTCCAGGCTGCGCTGCTCCCGGGTGATGATCTTCTCCCAGTCCCACTGGTCCACATAGATGGAATGGATATTGTCCGGCTCCTCGTCCCTGCGGATGGCGCTCATGTCCGTGTAGAGCCCCTCCCCCGCGGAGAAGCCGTACTTCTTCAGCGCGTAGCGCTTCCACTTGGCCAGGGAGTGGACGATCTCCGCCTCCCGGCCGTCCTGGTGCCTGATGTCGAAGGACACGGGGCGCTCCACGCCGTTCAGATTGTCGTTGAGGCCGGACTTTGGATCCACCATCAGGGGCGCGGACACGCGCAGAAGGTTCAGCCGCTCCGCCAGAAGGGTCTGGAAGAAGTCCTTCACGCGCTTGATGGCCACCTGGGTGTCATACAGGTCCAGGCCGGACTGGTAGTCTTTTGGGAATGCATTGCTTGACATATGAGTAATCCTTTCTTCTTGATATACTCACGAGCGATGAAATTTGCCGCAAGGTCCCCATTAGCTTCCACTCGTGAGTCGGTTGTCCATTT
>CAMTBF010000051.1 GCA_947068385.1 uncultured Lachnospiraceae bacterium | reverse complement strand
AAGTGAAGTGCCCGGAATGGCCAGGGTTGAGGTCGATGAAGGGCGTGATGCCCTGTTCCATTTCTGTCTTTCCGTTATTATCCCTTGACACACCGCCCCCGATGCATTATACTTATTCGAAAACGAGGAAAGAGAGGTATTGTATGTTAAGCTTGGTGGATGTGGAGGTGCTCCGCAACTGAACATGGGGAGAGGATAGCTGTTTACCCTTCAAGGGATAGCTATGCCCTTTCGTCTGCCCTGCAGATGCTTAACATATACTTCTTTTTCAGGAAATATTCTGGACTGTAAATGGAAAGCATGGCCATTGTAGGCTGTGTTTTTTTGGTTCCATGAAACGCCGGCCACGGAGGGAGTATGCCTTTTGCACAGGGCAGAGCCTACCGTGGCCGGTTTTTGTATTGTCTAACCGTAAAATAACATGCGCCAAAGCGCGAGGAGAGTGTCATCATGAACATCATTGAGACCGAAAGACTTACCAAGACCTACCGCAGGTTCAAAAAGCCGGAGGGGCTGTCCGGCAGCATCAAAAGCCTCTGGAAGCGGGAATACGAGGAGAAGGCCGCCGTCCGGGATTTCGACTTTGCCTTACAGGAGGGGGAGCTCGTCGGGCTGATTGGGCCAAACGGCGCCGGGAAGACCACCCTGACCAAGATGCTCACCGGCATCATCGCGCCCACCTCCGGGCGGATCGATGTCATGGGCTTCTACCCCAATGACCTGAAGAACGAGTTCAAGCGCCAGTATGCCGTGGTCATGGGCCAGAAGAGCCAGCTTTTTTATGAGCTCACCGCAAACGACACCCTGCGCCTGTTCAAGGAGATCTACGAGCTGGACGAAAAGCAGTTCCGGGAGACCAGGGCCTATTTCACGGAGCTGTTCGGCGTCCGGGAGCTGATGGACGTGCAGGTGCGCACCCTTTCCCTGGGGGAGCGGATGAAGATGGAGCTGATGGTGGCGCTGCTGCACCAGCCCAGAATCCTCTTCCTGGACGAGCCCTCCATCGGCCTGGACGCCATCGCCTCCGGCCAGATCCGCAGGTTCCTGAAACAGGTGAACCGGGAGAGGGGGACCTCCATCATCCTCACCTCCCATTACATGGAGGACATCTCCACGTTATGCGACCGCTCCGTAGTCATCCATCACGGCTGCAAGGTCTATGACGGCAGGACCGACGAGCTGTTCGCCAGATACCAGAAGAACAAGAAAATCACGGCGACCTTCTCCCAGGAGCTCCCTCCGGCCCAGAACCTGGCCGCGGAAGGTGCCGCTTCCCTGCAGGGACAGGCCGGAGGGCAGTCCCCCCGGCGGCCTTCCCGCTGGGAGGTGTTGGAGCGGACGCCCCACAAGCTGACGATCCTGGTGCCCAAGGAGGAAGCCAGCGCGGCCCTGGCGGCCATCATGCCCTGGGGCCCCACGGACATCTCGGTGGAGGAGGACGAAATCGGGACCGTGGTGGAGCGGATCTATCAGGATGGTTCCAGGGGGGCGGCATTATGAATTCTGATTTCTTATCCGGATACCGGAAATACCGGGAAGCCGCGGCCATTAACCTGAAGGCCCAGCTCGCCTGGCGGGCGGATGTGGTCTTCAACATGCTGTTCACCGTTTCGAAGATCCTCTTCGCCTATCTGCTCTGGGGCATCATCTTCCGGCAGAGGGACATGGTGGCCGGGTTCACCTTCCACGGCATGCTGTCCTACTACATCATCAGCTCCTTCCTATCCCAGCTGGAGCTGTCCGGCGGCATCAGCGGGGAGATCTCCGCGCGCATCCGAAACGGCAGCTTTTCGAAATATATGGTGCTGCCCATGAGCATACAGGGGTATTTCATCGCCATGGAGGCGGGCGTGGTGGCCTTCTATCTGGCCTTTGACTTCCTGGCCGCGGCGGTCTGGGTCTTCCTGTTCCGAATCCGGTTCGCGTTCACCGGGGAGCCGCTTGTCATAGCCTGCGCGGCGCTGATGGTCCTGCTGGGGCTTCTGTTCATGGTGCAGTTAAATTTCTATCTGGGGATATTGACATTAAAATATCAGGAAATCAACACTTTCCTGATGATCAAGAACAACCTGGTGTCCCTGGTCACCGGGACGATCGTGCCCCTGGCGCTGTTCCCGGAGGCCGTGGTAAAGCTGATGCGCTGCCTGCCCTTCTACTATGTGACCTATCTCCCCTCCATGCTGCTCACAGGGCGCTGCGGGGAGGAGGCGCTGCCCGGCATCTTGGTGCTGGCGGCCTGGTGCGGGGCCCTGCAGCTCGTCATCGGCATCACCTGGAAAAAATACAGAAAGAGATACGACGGGGTGGGGATATGAGAAATAGAATGAAAAAGAATTTCAGAGTGCTGCGGGAGCTGATCCGCATCCGCTTCCAACATCTGATGCTGTTCCGGCTGGGGTTCTTCGGGCCGTTCTTCGTGGACGGGAGCCTGTTCGCCGTGCAGCTCATGGTGTTTCGGGCAGTGTACTCCAATGTGGACCGGATCGGCACCTGGGGGGAGGGGGAGATGATTCTGTTCATCGGGACCTTCTCCCTGATCAACGCGGTGGGCATGGTGTTCTACTTTTTCGGCATCCGGCAGCTGCCGGATAAGATCAGGAGCGGAGAGCTGGATTTGTATCTGACAAAGCCTGTGAGCCCGCTGCTGCGGCTCACCTTTGAGCAGGTCAACCCCGGCTCCCTGCCCCTGATGGCCATGAGCCTGTGCATCATCTGGTACGGCGCCCACAGGGCGGGGATCGTGCCCCGGGCCGGGGACGTGCTGCTCTATCTGGGCTGGCTGGCCGTCATGATCCTGCTGCATTATGACATGATGGTGCTGATCCGCAGCGTCTGCTTCTACCTGGTGACCAACGCAAGGCTGGAGCAGCTGGAGGACGCGGCGCTGGAGCTGTGCATGAAGCTGCCGGGCATTGCCTTTTATGGCATCTACCGGGTCGTCTTCTGTTTCCTCCTGCCCTACGGCCTGATGGCCACCCTGCCGGTGCAGAGCATCTTGGGGGAGCTCAGGTGGCAGACGGCCCTGCAGGGCCTGGCCGTGGCGGGGGCGTTTACCGGGCTGACGGCCTGCGCTTGGAAGCGGGGCTTGCGGCGTTACAACAGCGCCAGCTCTTAGGTCATTCTATTGACTACACGTATGTCATGATTTTTGTTTGCAACTTTGATGCAAAAATGATGTGCTTTTGATGAAACCATTCCGTATCCTATAAACATCTAATTGATTGAATCGATGAAGCAGATAGAATCGACAGTGTCGATAACGCACAGAGGAAAACGGAAAGGGAGGGACGCGGTATGGGATTATCTGATTTGAATTTCATATTCCGCTTCCTCCCCGTTTTTTTGCTGGTATATTTCCTCTGCCCCGCGAAGTACCGGAACGTGGCGCTCTTCGTGGCCAGCGTCGTCTTCTGCGGCTTTGGCAGCCTCCCCGGCGCATTGATCCTGCTGGGCTCCGTGGCCGTGAGCTATGTGCTGACCTGTATCCTGGACTGCCGGAAGTCCCCGAGGTGGCGCAGGGGGTGGCTGGCGGCGGCTGTGCTGTTCCATGTGGGCGTACTGGGGTATTTCAAGTATATGGCCCCCTCCCTTCCGCCGGGCATCAGCTTCTATACCTTTACCTTGCTGACCGTGGCCATTGACGTGTACCGTCGGGCGGAGCGGCCTCCCAGAAGCTTTCTGGATCTGGGGACCTTTGCGGCCATGTTCCCCAAGCTGCTCTCCGGCCCCATCACCGCGTACCATGACGCCATTGAGCAGGTGCGCAGGCGCAAGGTCACCGCCAAAGGCGTGGAGTACGGCCTGTCGCTCATGATAGTAGGGCTTGTCTTCAAGGTCATCATCGCGGACACTGTAGGCATCCTCTGGCACGACATCCAGACCGTGGGCTTCGAGAGCATCTCCACGCCTCTGGCCTGGATGGGCGCTGCGGCATACTCGGTGCAGCTCCTGTTCGACTTCCAGGGGTACAGCCTGATGGCTGTGGGTTTGGGCAGCATGCTGGGCTTCCAGCTCCCCCGGAATTTCGACCATCCCTACCGCTCTCTGAGCGTCAGCGAGTATTACCGCAGATGGCATATGTCGCTGGGGCGATGGTTTCGGGATTATCTGTACATCCCCCTGGGCGGGAGCAGGAGAGGCGCGGCGCGGACGGTGTGCAATCTGCTGGTGGTGTGGCTGGCCACGGGCATCTGGCATGGCGTGACACTGAATTTCCTTATCTGGGGGCTGGCGCTGGGGTTCTTCATCGTCATGGAAAAGCTCTGGCTGGGGAAGCTGCTGAACGGCCACCCGGTGCTGGGGCATCTGTATGTATGGTTCCTGATTCCGCTGACCTGGGTGGTGTTCGCCGTCACGGATCTGGGGAGCCTGGGGATTTATTTTACGCGGCTGTTCCCCTTCTGGGGCGGCGGCATCGCGGTGAACCCGAGGGACTGGATCATCCACGGGAAGAACTACCTGGGCTTCTTCCTGGCGGCGCTGGCGGTGTCCTGTCCCCTGGCGGATTCTGTCTGGAAGCGGTTCTGGAACACGTTGGCGGCGAAGGTCGTGCTGTTCGCCCTGTTCTGGGTATGCGTCTACCGAATCGTCACCGGACTGCATAACCCCTTTATGTATCTGGGGTTTTAAGGAGAATGAACATATGAAGACACGAAAGCATACGACACCATTATTATCCGCCCTTGCGGCCAGCATGCTGTGCGCGAATCTTGCCGCCACCGTCAGCGCCCATGGCGTTTATGAAAAATATGATACCGAGGGCTGGGGACAGCCAGTGATAGCCGTGCTGATGCAGGGCCTCTCCCAGGAAGGCTCCCTCTGGGAGCCTGCGGACAAGGCCACGGGGGACAATCCGGCCCTGCTGGCATCCAGCCAGTCCAGTACTGTAGAAATCCCCGATGTCCTTGCGGGTCAGCCAGAACCAGCTATCTCAGGCAGCGTATCCGGCAAGAATCCTAGCAGCTCCGAAGGACAGCATGGCGGGGGAGCAGCAGATTCAGCCAATCCCTCCGGTACTGCCGTCCCACAGCAGGATTCAGCTCCCACCGGTTCAGGAAACAATGTCGCCGGCAATCCCGGCAGCTCCCAGCGTACCGATGCGGCTATGCCCGGAGACAGTGCGCAGGAGGCAGGCTCCGGCGTTCCGGGCACAACCGGTTCCGGCAATGGCACCGCCGCACAGCAGAACCCGGATCCCGCGGCCCAGGCAGAGCCGAAGCAGTATGCCTTCACGGAAGTGCCGCAGGAGTACTTCGATGATGCCCTGTTCATCGGCGACTCCCGGGTCACTGGGGTGGAGCTTTACTCCGGCTGGGACAACCTGACCTACTACGCCGAGGGCGGCATGACCATCTACAACATGTTCCAGTCCAAGACCGCCCAGGTGGACGGCCAGACACTTACCATTGAGGAAGCCCTACAGAAACGCTCCTTCGGTAAAATCTATCTGGAAATCGGCATCAACGAGATGGGCACCGGCAACGTGGATTCCTTCATGGAAGCCTACGAAGCCGCCGTGGAGCATCTGCGGGAGCTGCAGCCGGACGCCATCCTCTACGTCTGCGGCATCATGTACGTGAAGCAGAGCAAGTCGGAGTCCGACCCGATCTTCAACAACCCGGCCATCCAGGAGCGCAATGACCGCATCGCCGCCCTGGCCGACGGCGAGAGCATCTTCTACCTGGACATCAACGAGGTGGTGACGGATGACACCGGAAACCTGAACCCGGACTATACCTGGGACGAGGTGCATCTCCTGGGCAAGTATGATGTCATCTGGCTGGAGTATTTTTCCAGCCATGGCATCGTGAAGGATTCGTAGCCATGCAAAAGCCTTGACGAAAGAACGGATATCCCGCGCTTTCACGCAGGATATCCGCTTCACCAAAGCAACTCTATGTCGTATTTTCTTATTACATCTACTCGTGAAAACGCTCTGAAGTCACGTCAAAATCATCAGCCATTTCTATTTTCCGCTTTCATATTCCTGGTTCCTGACGTATCCTTCTTCCGGTCAATCCGCCAGATGTTTAAGCGGCCCCTTCACCTCCTCCGCGATATAGGCCAGCGCGCCGCCGTATTCGCCAAGCTCCCCGGCCTGGGCAGCCAGCTCCTCATACGCCGCCTGCAGGAGCCGGAGAATCTCTCCCGTACCGGTCTCCCCGGTGGCATCACCGCACAGCTCCACCGCCTTGGCCATGCTGTGGCAGACGCCTTCCAGCGCTGCCCTCTGGGGCTCCTCCAGAAGCGTCCCCAGCTTCTGGATCTCTCCTTTCAGCCAGAACAGCAGCAGGCCCTCCTGCATGGCCAGGTCGCCGTACATTTTCACCAGGCCCCTTTCCAGTGCGCCTCCCTGCGTCCCCTCAGGCTCCCCTTCCGGCTTCCATTCCACCTCCCAGGACAGGCCCTGCAGGAACTCCACGCAATCGTCCAGCCGGTTCTGGAATTCCTGTATTCCGTCAAACAGGGGCTTGTGGGAGGGCTGCCGCAGCACGTCCATCTGGGCGGCAAAGGCGATGGCGTCCAGCCGGAACCGGAAATCCTCCAGCGCCGTCACCGTCACCTCCTCCAGGGGCATCCCCGAAAGGCGCTCCGCAATCTCCATGATTCCGTCGGCGATATAGCCGTAAGGCAGCCCGGGATCCGACAGCTTCCCCGCGGCGGTACGTCCGGCCTCCGCCGCGGCCTGGATCCGCTGCGCCCCGTTCCGGCGCATATCCTGGAGAACCAGCCCCGCCAGCTCCTGCAGGAAATCCGCCACCTTACCCGCCTTCAGCCTGGCATGCTCCGCCAACCGGCTGTATTTTAAGCATATATGCTGATAGATCTGTCGCTGCTCCTCCCTGGCCCGGGCGATCATCAGCCCTGTCTGAAAGGCGGTGACGCTGGCGGCAAAGGCCGCGTCCTCCATGGCCTTGACGATCCGGAACCGGGCCCATATGCCGTCCGGGCGCTGGCCCAGGGCAGTGACCTGCTCCAGGGTCTTCGAAAGCCCATCTGCCAGCTCCTGTGCCCTGCCTGCGGTGAAGTCCCAGAACTCCTCGTAGAACAGGGCCTCAGCCCCTGCCCCCATGTTCTTTCTCGTGTAGTCGGCCGTCTCCCTGGCCTCCACGATGAGCCCGTTCAGCTCCCGGATGATTTCGTCCGTTGTCTTTGAATACATCATAGCGCTTCTCTCCTTTTCCATTCTGCGCGGCCTCGCAGGCAGGCGGTACTTCCGGTATTCCGCGGGCGTCACCCCCATGCAGGACTTGAAGCTGCGGGTGAAGCCCTCATGGGAATCGTAACCGTATCTCAATGCGATCTCCAGCACAGTGCTGTCCGTCTCCGCCAGCTCCCCGGCCGCGAGAGCCAGCTTCCTCCTGGTCACGTACCCCATGACGCTGTCCCCCACTGCCTCCCGGAACATGCGCTGGTAGTGGTATTTGGAGAAGTGGACTCCCTGGGCCAGGGCCTCCACGGTGAGCTTCTCCTGGATTCTTTCCTCGATCATGTTCAGAGAACGGAATATGGGTGTCCTGTCATGCATGTCCTTGCCTTTCTGCCGCTTTGCGTCATCGGTCATAGCTCCGGCTCCTGCGGTTGCCGCCCGCGGCTTCGACCGCTATGGCTGCTTGCAGGAACCGTTGCTTCCACCTTCCTATTTGCTACAATGATAGGATACAACGCCTGATGCCGTTTTTCTTGACGAAAAGTGCTATGAATCTTCCTCAGAAGAGATCCAGTATGTGGCAGGGCTTGCGATAGAATACCTGGGAGAGGTCTACGCCGGATGCGTCCCATTGGGCAGGTTCCGTCTGGGAGAAATTCATTTGGGGGAAGTTCGCCCAGGAATCCGCGTGGGTGGAATTCATTTGGGGAAAGTTCACCCTGATGTCCGGTGTCATGGCGATGCTGTCCGCGCTCCGGCAGCCCCCCAGCAGCACCGCCAGGTTCCCCACGTCCAGCTCAATGTCCGCGGGGCCGTTCGTCCGCTCCACCCGGTTCTCCCGGCCTGGGGCGAAGTCCAGCAGGAAGGTGGCGTTGTTCTCCGGGATGATCCTGTCCGTGATCCCCAGCGTCAGCCTCCCCTCTCCCCTACAGCGGCAGAGCCTCAGAAGCATCTCCGCGTTGACGGCCCGGGCCATGCCGTTCAGGACAGGCTTGCAGTCCATGCCGCTGAGCTCCGGGAGCAGGCCGGACAGGTCGATATGGTCGGGCAGCCCGAACTCGATGTCCTCGAAATTGGCGATGAACGCCGTGTGGACGAAGTTCAGCAGCCCTATAAGGGCTTTTGCATCCGTGAAGATGAGGCCGTCCCTGCCGGAAAATTCGGTGACGCAGTGGAGCGTGTCCTTCACCCTGCTGCCCACCAGGAACCCGCCGGGGACACCATGGTCGTCCGACCAGAGGAAGACCCAGCGCTTTTGGCTCAGCGGCTTGTCCCCCTCCAAATCCTTGTCATAGGCCTCCCGCAGGCAGGAAAAGTTGATGTCGCCGTAGACCTTATCGTAGAGCTTCGACAATGGGGCAAAGTCGTCGCCGGGCAACAGCTGCCGCACAGTGCCGCCTACACCCGGTAGGCGTTTCAAATCCTGGATCTTCACCCGCCAGCGCAGGGTCTTTCCGGCGGGGGCAAAGCCATATTGCCTGTAGTAGGCGGTGCTGAAGGGGTACAGATGGGACAGGGCGTAGCCCTCTTGATACAGATTCCGCAGGGACTCCTCCATGCAGGCCCGGACTGCTCCGCCCCGGCGGTGGGCAGGCAGGGTGGCCACGCCGCCTACGCCGCCCATTTTGACTATATGGCCGTCGAATTTCACCTGCTTCTTGTTCATGATGACAGAGGCCACCGGCGGCTCGCCCTCATTTGTGAATGCGCCATAGTAGTCCTCTGAGGGCTCCTCCTTGGCGGTCTTGGATTTTTCCAGCTCCTTTTCGTATTCGAAGGGGCTCTCAAAGGCCACCGCCATGTTGAGGCCGGCCCGCCAGTATTCGTCTGGCTTTAGTTTTCTTGCGAACATAATTTTCCTCCTTGGTCTCTTATTTGCACTTATTTACATACAGCATAGCACTATTCTCCGATGATTTCCATTCCGTCCGGAAGGTTTCGTATCACAAGCGCGCAGGTATTCGTAAGCCTCAAATTGCCTTTCAATGGATAAGCCACCTTCCCTCTTTTTTCCCCTGCCGCGCAATGGACGTCCAGCTTCGTATCTATCAGGCCCAGATTATCAGGCAGATTATTGGAGAAAATCAGGCTCCCGGCGCTTACCCCTATCACCAGCCCGCCTTTGTCGATATACTCCATCAAGGACTGGTTGAATTTCGTATCATTGATCCTTTTCAGCAGATATTGTGTATTGCCTCCGCATAAATATACCACGTCATACTGCTGCAGCTTAGCGGCCTCCATTCCCGTATGCAGGTCGAATACCCTGATATTTTCCTCTGGAATGCCGCATTTCAGCAAATCATTCATGCATTTCGGCAACACTCCTATGGCTCCCGCATCTATTGCCGCCGTGGGTATAAACAACGCTTTCACCAGGGACATCTCTTTGCCCGCCATGTCCATGAAGCAGTCTTTTATTTCATTGGTCTCCAAACCTGCCGATGTCAAAAGCACCCTCATATTCATCCTCCTGTTCCGGCCAATCCATCCGTGCGCCTGAGCTGCCCGTTTTCCGGCACCCGCCGCATGCATCTTTTCTTCTGCCTGATTTTTATTTTGTTCGATGCATTTCGTTGGCCTGCCCTCCTTGTGCTGAATTCCATTATACAGTATAACGGAATCTTTTGCCACCGGCATATAGAATTTCCATTTCCCGGAGACCATGTTACATTTCTGTTGATGTGCCAATAATCGAGTGATACAATGAGAGGCGAGGACTCGCCAAGCATAGCATATGAAAACATATAGGCCGGAAGACACCCGGCCTACAGGATATGGACTCATAAAGAAAGGCGAAAGGTAGGATATGCATAAAATCATGATCATAGAAGACGACCCTGCCACCCGGGAGGAGCTGACGCTGCTGCTGGAGAACGAGGGGTATCAGGTGCTGGCGGTGACGGATTTTTCGGATGTGGCCGGGCAGCTGAAGGATTTCGGGCCCCATCTGGTGCTGCTCGACCTGGGGCTGCCGGGGAAGGACGGCTTCCTGCTTTGCATGGAAATCCGCAGGGGCTCCGATGTGCCCATCATCTTCCTCACCAGCAGGGGCTCGGCCATGGACGAGCTGCAGGCCCTGAACCTGGGCGGCGATGATTACATCACTAAGCCTTACCACATCCCCTTGCTGCTGGCCCGCATAGGTACCGTGCTGCGCCGGGCTTTTCCCAGGCAGGAGCCGGACAGGCTGGAGGAAAAGGGGCTGGCGGTGAGCCTTTCCCAGGGAATCGCTTCCGCAAACGGCAGGGCGGTGGAGCTCACCCGCAATGAGCTGCGAATCCTGGCCCATTTGATGCAGCATGCGGGGGAGATTGTCTCCCGGGCGGATTTGATTGACGTTTTATGGGATAATCAGATTTACATAGACGATAATACTCTGAGCGTCAATATGACCAGGCTACGGGGGAAGCTGGGGGAGCTGGGGCTGCCGGACTATATCAGGACACGGCGGGGATTAGGCTACCAGTGTGAGAAGAAGTTCTAAGGCCGTAAAGTACACGGCCTAAGAACTTCTAGGCTCGTGAGCGAACAAGTTCGCTTGACGAGCCAATCTCACACGGAAGAATGCCCAAAGTGCGGGCATTCTTCCAGGTTTGCACCGGATTGGATGGGGGTATGAATATGACATTGGGCGAATTTTTGTGGGATAGGTTCGGGCGGCTGGTCTTGCTTCTTGTGACCGGGGCGGGTTCCATCCTTTTTCTTTCCCTTACGGGCACGCAGTCCGGCATCCTGGCGATTCTGGGGCTTGTTTGGGCCTTTCTCTTTCTGGCGGTGCAGGCCGCTGACTTCCTGAAATCCAGGGGACGGCTTCTGGAGCTGGAAGCCATCCTGGAGGGGCTGGACCAGAAGCATATGTTCGCGGAATGTCTCCCCAGGCCGGAGAGCGTCCGGGAGCGGGAGCTCTTTGAGTTGATGCGCCGGGCGGGCAAAGGGGCAATCGAAGCCGTCTCCGATGCCCGGGCGGCTCAGCGGGAATACCGGGAATATATCGAAAGCTGGGTGCATGAAATCAAGACCCCCATCACGGCGGCGCGGCTGATCTGTCGGGGCGCTGACGGCGCTTTGCGCCGAAAATTGATTCTGGAGCTGTCGCAAATAGAGAACCATGTGGAGCGGGCCCTGTTCTACGCCCGGGCGGAAAGCCCGGAGCAGGATTTCCTCATCCGGCAGTCCTCGCTGGAGACCATCGTCACGGAGGCCATTGAACAGCACCGCTCCCTGCTGATCCAGAGCGGCGTGCGCATCGAGACCCATGACCTGGCGCAGACCGTGTATACCGACGGGAAATGGGCGTGCTTCCTGCTGGGGCAGCTTCTGCAGAACGCCGTCCGCTACCGCAGCCAGGAGCCTGTGATTGTCCTGGCCGCAAGATCCCTGGGCCGCCAGGTGCAGCTCACAGTCAGTGACAACGGGCTTGGCATCCCAGCCCAGGAGCTGCCCCGCATCTTCGACAGGGGCTTCACGGGCAGCAATGGCCGCTCCCGGGGCGGCTCCACCGGCATGGGCCTGTATCTGTGCCGGAAGCTGGCCGTCCCGCTGGAGATCCTCCTGGAGGCCCGGTCCTCGGAGGGACAGGGCACCGTCATGACCCTTACCTTCCCTGCCAGGGAGGCGCTGCCCTGAGCCCTAATCCCCAGCAGCCATTTCGGGGCGTTCCTCATTCCAACATAATCTCTTTCACGGAAACCATCTTGATTTTTTCGGAGCATGCAAACATCAGGATTTCATAAACCACAATAAATACGGCAAGCGAAAGGAACATGACAGGAAAATCGAACTGATAGGCAGGGATGCCCTCCATATCCCGGAATACGATATCCACCATGATCCGAAGCAATGCATACTGGTATACCGTTCCAATCGCAAAACCGATATAGGACATCGGACGGTATCCGCCGAGAACCGCCCTGCAGCATTCTTTTTGGGAATAGCCGAAGACCCGCATCATGGCGATCGTCTTCGTGTTTCCGTGTATGACGGTCGTTACGGCCAGGGCCATTGTGGTAAACGCCAGTATGATTCCGATAGCCAGCATCATGGCCCCCATCATTTCGCTTGCCAGGTCTTTCATGCTAAATGACATCTGTGTCATGGATGAAAAGCAGAAGGAAGCGAAAACGACAAAAAAGTAAACATCTTTAATTTTATTAAAAGTGCTGTAAACCTTTTGAAATAGG
>CAMTBF010000050.1 GCA_947068385.1 uncultured Lachnospiraceae bacterium | reverse complement strand
GCTGTACCGGAAGGATGACAGCGGAGTCATCGATTCCGCAATCTATGAGGAGGACGGCCGCTACTATCTCTTCGTGAAGAGCGAAGCGAATCCGGCCAAGATCATCCTCCTGGCCGCAGACCATGTCACAGGCCCCTATGAAAGGGTGGAAAGCTTCGACCGGAGTATGGAAACCGTGGAGAGCGGGCTGTACGAGGCCCCCACTGCCGTGCGGCTGGAGGACGGGAAGTGGTGCCTGTTCCTGGACTATTACGGCGTGCCCGGGGAGGGGCAGGGCTATGTGCCTTTCGTGGCAGAGTCCTTGAAGTCCGGGGAATTCCTCCGCTCGGACAGGGCGTTCTCCTTCCCCTATGGCTTCAAGCATGGAACCATACTGACCATCACCATGGAGGAGTATGAGCGGATAAAAGGGCATAGCTGCAGATAGGCCCATTGGGATACCAAAAGGACGGAACATAAAAAGGGAATCCCGCCGGGATTCAGGTATGGAAAAGGCCTGATTCCGGCGGGAATTCTTATTTCTTCGACAGCAGGTTCCTCCGACAGCAGGTTCCTCCGACGGCAGGCTCCTCCGACGGCAGGCTCCTCCGACAGCAGGCTCCTCCGACAGCAGGCTCCTCCGACAGCAGGTTCCTCCCGCAGCCTGCGCTCCCCAGGCCGCAGGTTATTTTTCCCGATTCCTTCTAGTCTGCGACATCACCCCTGGCAGATTTCATAGCTGAGCGCGTCCAGATCCACCCGCACTTTGGTGCCGTCGCTGAACACGGTCTCCTGCTTCGACCCGTCCGGCGCGAGCAGCTTATGGGACACCATCTCACAGGCTGCCACCCGTTCATGGAGGTCTGCCACCACCCTGCACCTGTCATAGGCCTCCCGCTCGGTGAAGGTGAACTCCGGCTGGAAGGAGCCGTCGATGCCCGGATAGGCGCCGTCCCGGATCAGGTAGGGCGCGCCGCCATTCAACAGGGCGTAGAGCATGTAGTCGTTGTGCGCGTCCATCTTCTCCATCATCCAGGGGATGATGACACAGTCGTGGTACACCAGGTTGAACAGGGGCACGGGAATGCCCTTCTGGGGCGTGCCCGGCTTGCACATCTGGAACTGATAGGGCGCGTAGTGGCAGAACACCAGGCTCCGCATGCTCCAGTCCGAGACCTCCTCGGAGCTGGGGAGGATCCCCTGAGAGAGCAGGTATTCGAAGCACTGCCCCCGGAACTCCAGGCAGTCCCTGCGGGTCATGTAATGCATGGGATTGCCGCACTCGTCGGGCTCATTGCAGGTGAACACGTCCAGGTAGGCGCAGTCTAAATCGATGCCGTGCGCCGCAAGCTCCCGGAAGTTGCGCTTTACATAATAGGGGGCCTGGGTGGCGCAGAGATAGGTCTGGTGGCCGCCCGCCCACCTGGCATGCTCCGGAATCGTGCCATCCGCCTGGAGGCAGCCGAAGGAGGCATCAAAGGTCTCGCCGTTGAAATAGTAGTCCCGGTACTGGTCATGGATGCCGAAGAGATACCCGCAGCCATGGAGGGCATCCGCCAGCTCCTTCATCCCCTCCCAGCCCCCGGCCTCCTCGCAGGGGGGCAGATAGTCGGGATGCTGGTTGTCATACCCGGGGTCGCCCCAGCCGTCCAGGTGCAGGTAGAGCTTCTCGAAGCCCTGGGCGTGGAGGGCTTTGACCTCCTCCGTCCGAGTCCGGAAGGGCACCACCCGGTCGTACTTGCCGGGATGCTCCGCATCGTACATGGAGGATTCCGGGCAGACATGATTCTTGATCCCCCGATGGAGGAAGAGGCTTCCAATCAGCCGCTCCACCCCGGGGGCCTTCGCCGCCTTTTCCTTCAGGCTGCAGAACAGGCCCTTTTCCTTCACATAGCTGCGGTACACCTTGCAGATGTCATTGTAGTCACAGCCGTTTAAGAGCGTATAGCGCATGACCCTGCGGTAGCGCATTGCCCCCAGGCTGGCTCCCCAGCGCACCCCTGCCCTGGTGTAGGGCCCTCCGGCGGGATGCTCCGCATAGAAAGCGCAGTCCCAGGGCTGCTCGCAGATGGCGATGTACCCGTTTCCGGCCTTCACCTGGCCGAACCAGGGCATGTAGTTGGCGGCGGAGCACAGGAAGCCGTCAAAGGGGAGCTTCCCCAGCTCCGTCTCCCAGGTATTGGGGATCAGGAGCCCCTGATGGTAGTTCAGCAGCGTGTACCAGTCCTCCCTTTTCTCCCGGAAGGCCATGGGCCCGGGCCAGGTGACGGACTGGATGCCAGAGCCGTCCTCCCCCAGGGGGATCCACTCGAAGAACACGTCCCCCGTAGCCCCCTCGATCCACACATAGGTGCAGAAAGCCGTCTCGGGCAGGGACGGCCCCCCGTCCGCGGCAAAGCCCTCGTATCGGGAGAGGATTCCCTTCCCCAGGCCCGTCTGGCGCACCTCGTGGGAGACGGAGGCGGCATTTTGGAAGGGAATCTCCCGCTCCATGGAGGTGAATACGGGTATGTAGTCAGGCTCCCAGCTCCATTCCGTTCCATTCCGGGCGATGGAAACGTGCAGATTGGCCTCGTCAAAGCGTAAGTCAGTCCCGGCAAGCGTGATTTGAATCATGTCGATCTCCTTTCCTGATGATAAATCCAATATATTTACTAAATCCAATATATCATCAAGCGGATATAAATGCAATGAAAAGCTAGGGAAAAATGTTCCTCCGGGAAAAATGCGGAAAAAATGTGCGGGATTTGCGAAGCAGGAAATTGCATTCTTTCCGGCCTGATGCTATAATGTTTCAGAAGAAAAACGAATCGACGCCAATCAGGAGGACAATATATGCCAAAGAGAACAGACATCAACAAAGTGCTCATCATCGGCTCCGGCCCCATCATCATCGGCCAGGCCTGTGAGTTCGACTACTCCGGCACCCAGGCCTGCAAGGCCCTGAAGAAGCTGGGCTATGAAATCGTGCTGGTGAATTCCAATCCCGCCACCATCATGACGGATCCGGAGACGGCGGACGTGACCTACATCGAGCCCCTGAACAAGGAGCGCCTGGAGCAGATCATCGCCAAGGAGCGCCCGGACGCGCTGCTGCCCAACCTGGGCGGGCAGTCCGGCCTGAACCTGTGCGCGGAGCTGGCGAATGCGGGGATCCTGGACAAGTACCAGGTGAAGGTCATCGGCGTCCAGGTGGACGCCATAGAGCGGGGCGAGGACAGGATCGAGTTCAAGAACGCCATGAACGCCTTAGGCATAGAGATGGCCCGCAGCGAGGTGGCCTACACCGTGGAGGAGGCCCTGGCCATCGCCGACAGGCTGGGATACCCGGTAGTCCTGCGCCCGGCCTACACCATGGGCGGCGCAGGCGGCGGCCTGGTGTACAATAAGGACGAGCTGCGCACCGTCTGCGCCAGAGGGCTCCAGGCCTCTCTGGTGGGCCAGGTGCTGGTGGAGGAGTCCATCCTGGGCTGGGAGGAGCTGGAGCTGGAGGTGGTCAGGGACGCGGAGGGCAACATGATCACGGTCTGCTTCATCGAGAACATCGACCCCATGGGCGTGCACACCGGCGACTCCTTCTGCGCCGCCCCCATGCTCACCATCTCTGAGGAGCTGCAGAAGCGCCTCCAACGCCAGGCCTACGCCATCGTGGAGAGCGTCCAGGTCATCGGCGGCACAAACGTGCAGTTCGCCCATGACCCGGTCAGCGACCGCGTCATCGTCATAGAGATCAACCCCCGCACCTCCCGCTCCTCCGCTTTGGCCTCCAAGGCCACAGGCTTCCCCATCGCCATGGTCAGCGCCATGCTGGCAGCAGGCCTGACCTTAAGGGACATCCCCTGCGGGAAATACGGTACGCTGGATAAATATGTACCGGACGGCGACTACGTGGTCATCAAGTTCGCCCGCTGGGCCTTCGAGAAGTTCAAGGGCGTGGAGGACAGGCTGGGCACCCAGATGCGTGCCGTGGGCGAGGTCATGAGCATCGGGAAGAACTATAAGGAAGCCTTCCAGAAGGCCATCCGCTCCCTGGAGACCGGCAGATACGGGCTGGGGCAGATCCCAAAGCTTCAGGAGAAGTCAAAGGAGCAGCTTTGCCGGATGCTGGCCACGCCCTCCAGCGAGCGTCATTTCGCCATGTACGAGGCCCTGAAAAAGGGCGCCACCGTGGAAGAACTGCACGAAATTACACATGTAAAGAAATGGTTCATCGAACAGATGGCGGAGCTGGTGGAGGAGGAGAACACGCTGCTGGAATCCAGAGGGCAGCTCCCCGCCGATGAGATCCTGATCCAGGCCAAGAAGGACGGCTTCTCGGACAAATATTTAAGCATCCTCCTGAACCTGCCGGAGCAGGAAATCAGGGAGCGGCGCATGGCCCTGGGGGTGGAGGAGAGCTGGGAGGGCGTCCATGTAAGCGGCACGCCAGACAGCGCTTACTACTATTCCACCTATAACGCCCCGGACAAGAACCCCATCCGCACAGACAGACCCAAGGTCATGATCCTGGGCGGCGGCCCCAACCGCATCGGCCAGGGCATCGAGTTCGACTACTGCTGCGTCCACGCCTCCCTGGCCCTGAAGAAGCTGGGCTTCGAGACCATCATGGTGAACTGCAACCCCGAGACCGTGTCCACGGACTACGACACCTCGGACAAGCTGTACTTCGAGCCCCTGACTTTGGAGGACGTGCTGAGCATCTACAAAAAGGAGCAGCCCCTGGGCGTCATCGCCCAGTTCGGCGGCCAGACCCCCCTGAACCTGGCGGCGGAGCTGGAGAGATGCGGCGTGCGCATCCTGGGCACCGCCCCCTCCGTGATCGACATGGCGGAGGACAGGGACCTGTTCCGGGCCATGATGGACAAGCTGGAGATTCCCATGCCCGAGTCCGGCATGGCCACCACCGTGGAGGAGGCCCTGGAGATCGCCCACCGTATCGGGTATCCCGTGATGGTGCGGCCCTCCTATGTGCTGGGCGGCCGGGGCATGGAGGTGGTGCACCACGACGAGAGCCTGACGGACTACATGAGAGCCGCGGTGGGCGTCACGCCGGACAGGCCCATCCTGATCGACCGCTTTTTGAACCACGCCACCGAGTGCGAAGCGGACGCCATCAGCGATGGCCGGCACGCCTTTGTGCCCGCGGTGATGGAGCACATCGAGCTGGCCGGGATCCACTCCGGGGACTCCGCCTGCGTCATCCCTTCCAGGCATATCTCCCCGGAGAACGTGGCCACCATCAAGGAGTACACCAGGAGGATTGCCGAGGAGATGCATGTCCGGGGCCTGATGAACATGCAGTACGCCATCGAGAACGGAAAGGTCTATGTGCTGGAGGCCAATCCCAGGGCTTCCCGCACCGTGCCTTTGGTGTCCAAGGTCTGCAACATCCGCATGGTGCCCCTGGCCACGGAGATCATCACGGCGGACATCACCGGCAGGCCCTCCCCGGTGCCCGGCCTGAAAGAGCAGCAGATACCTTACTATGGCGTGAAGGAGGCCGTGTTCCCCTTCAACATGTTCCCGGAGGTAGACCCCATCCTGGGGCCGGAGATGCGCTCCACCGGCGAGGTGCTGGGGCTGTCCGCGTCCGTGGGCGAGGCCTTCTTCAAGGCCCAGGAGGCCACCCAGACCAGGCTCCCCTTGAGCGGCACCGTGCTGATTAGCGTGAACCGCAGGGACAAGGCCGAGGTGGTGGAGGTAGGAAAGGCCTTTGCCCAGGCCGGGTTCAAGATCCTTGCCACAGGCACCACCTGCGCCCTGCTGCGGGAGGCGGGCCTGGAGGCCGGGCTTGTGAAGAAGCTCTATGAGGGCAGGCCCAACTTGCTGGATCTCATCACCAACGGGGACATCGACCTGATCGTGAACTCTCCCGTGGGGGACGACAGCGAGTACGACGACAGCTATCTGCGGAAAGCCGCCATCAAGGCCAAGGTGCCCTATATGACCACCATCGCGGCGGCCAGGGCCACGGCGGAAGGGATTCTCTACGTGCAGAAGGCGGGCAACGGGGAGGTGCATTCCCTGCAGAACCTCCATGGGCAGATCAGGGACAGATAAAAGATGAATCAAAAATTACCCTATTTCCAGCTTTTTTCTTCTTGTCTTTCGTGCCCTGCACGGGTAAGGTAGAACAGAAGACTGTTTTCGGGCAAAGCAGGCGCGGGAGCGCCGAAGATTCGGGCAGGGGAGAAGGGTATGAAGATACTGATAGCGGATGACGAGGATTACACCAGGGAGGGCCTGCTGGAGGAGATCGACTGGGAGGAATTCGGGATAGACGAAATCATGCAGGCGGTGAACGGAGAGGAAGCGCTGAAGATCGTGAAGTGGTTCCGGCCCCATATCGTGATTTCGGATATCCGCATGCCCAAAATGGACGGGATCGCCTTCGCCGAGGAGCTGCTGGGCCTGGCGCCGGAGAGCAAGATCATCTTCATCAGCGGCTACCTGGAGACGGAATACCTCAAAAGCGCCATCCGGCTGTCCGTCATCGACTTTATCGAAAAGCCCATCGACGTGGGCCAGGTCAGGAAAGCCCTGGGGCGGGCCGTGGAGGAGGTCCTCCGGGAGAGGCGCACCAAAGAGGCGGACGAGGGCAACCGGGAATTCCGCCAGCAGAAGCTCTTCGAGCTGCTGACCCACAGGGACAGCGACTGGAGGACAGCGGAGCGGCTGGCCCGGGAGGTGGATTTCCCGCTGAATGGAAGATATGTGTGCCTGGGGGTGCAGTTCCCCAGGGCCGGACAGACCACCGGGGAGGAGCTGGAGCAGCTCCTGGACATGGTGCTCCAGGCGGAGGGGAAGGCCATAGGCATATGGCAGGAGCAGTCCGCCTTTGAGGCCGTCATCGCCTGCCAGGACAGGAACCGCTACCGCCTGGGCCCCCTGTATCAGAGGGTGCTGGACAGATGGCCGGACTGCAAGGTGGCAGTGGGCATGGAGGTGGAGGACTACAGGAACATCTTCAATAGCTGCAAGACGGCCCGGGCCGCCATGAACTGCGCGTTCTACCAGCCGGACAGGAGGCTGTTCGAGATAGACGAGACGATCCTGCAGAAGCGGTTCATGGAGCCGGGCATCTACGGGGCCTTTCTGCGGGTCCTGCCCGAGGGCTCCAGGAAGCTGTCGGAGTGGTTCCGCAGCCTCTTCGGAGATTTGTTCGCCAGAAAATATTATCAGAAGGAGCAGGTGTACACCCTGATGGTCTCCCTGCTGACGGCGGTGTTCCGCCAATATCCCTCCAGCTACGACTGCGTGCCCTGGGTGGGCGGGGAGGAGCAGCTGCAGACCGCGGTGCTGAATATGGACAGCCTGAGGGAAATCCAGGAGTTCACGGAGACTGTGCTGGGGTGCGTGCAGGATAGGGAGGAGGAGCTGTCCGGGTTCGGCAGGGTGATTCGGGGCGTGCTGGACTATATCGCCGCCCATTACGGGGAGGAGAGCCTGAGCACCGCCCAGATCGCGGAGGCCTTCCATTTCTCCCCGGCCTACCTGAACGTGCTGTTCAAGCAGGAGATGAAGGTGACCCTGAAGCAGTACCTGAGCGGCTACCGGCTGGAGAAGGCCAAAAAGCTGCTGGAGCAGGATTATATGAAGATAACGGAGATTGCCGAGAAGTGCGGCTATGCCAATGCCAACTATTTTTCCAAGGTGTTCCGGGAGGGCACGGGCATGACGCCGCTGGAGTACCGGAGCGCACGCAGTGAAGAGTAGAGGATGTCTGGGGGGATGGATATGGGAAAAGTCAGGGAGTGGTTCCGGAACGCGTCCCTGCGGGGGAAGATCCTCCTGCTGATCGTGCTGGGGGGCATCCTGCCGGTGGGCATCGTGATGGCGGTGTCCTTCGCCACGGTGAGGATCCAGACCGAGGAGCGGCTGATCTACGCGCTGAACCAGGGCTACAGCCAGGTGTACCAGACGGTGGGGGACAAGCTGTCCAGGCTCCACAACATCTCCACCCTGTTCGCGGTGAACGACATGGCCAGCCCGGTGCTGCGCTTCGACGACAAGGAGATGGACGTGGCGGAGCAGCTGATGCTGTTCGAGAACATCAATTCCTATGCCTATGGCCTGGAGATGACCATGGATTCCAGCAACATCGTCTTCTACATCGAAGACAGCTACCTGGTGGTCAATGCCCAGAGCAGCCGCTACCGCCCTCTCACGGATGCCTACGGCTCCCAGTGGTACCAGAGCCTGCGGGAGAACAACGGGCGTCCTGTCTGGGTGCTCTTGGACGAAAGCGAAAAGGGCGGCTCCTACGCGGCCATCGCCAGGGAGCTGTGGAACCCGGATGACTACAGCCAGACCGTGGGAATCCTGGCCATCCTGATGGAGCGGAAGAACCTGGAGAACATGCTGCAGAACGCCTACGGGGAGCAGGAGCTGTACCTGGAGACGGCGGACGGCACCCTCCTGGCCTCCAACCTGCCGGAGGAGGCGCTGCACAGGCTGTCGGTGTCCCAGCGGAACGTGGACGACAGGGAATTCGGCAGCATCACGCTTGGAGGGGAGCCCTGCTATGCCAGGAGCTGCCGCATCGACGGCTCCAATGTGTACCTGGTGTCCGTCATCCCCAGGCGGGCCGTCCAGGAGGGCACGAATGTGCTGAACGGCGGCCTGGGCATCGTGTTCCTGGGGGTGAGCCTGCTGGTGGTGATGGTGATGGCCACCATGGCAAAGTCCATCACCGGCCGCCTGAAGCTCCTGAAGGAGCAGATGCTGCTGATCCAGGAGGGGAACATCTGCAAGATGGAGGAGGGCCCCTCCCGGGACGAGATCGGGCAGCTGATCGGCAATTACAATGTGATGGTGGACCGGGTGGAGGCGCTTCTGCGGGAGCAGTACACCCTGGGCCAGGAGAAGGTGGAGGCGGAGCTGAAGGCCCTCCAGTCCCAGATCAATCCCCATTTCCTGTACAATACCCTGGACATGATTAACTGGATGTCCCAGAAGAAGGAGTCGGAGAACATCCGCAGCGTGGTTCAGGCCATGTCCCGGTTCTACCGGCTCACCCTGAGCAAGGGCAGGGACATCGTGTCCATCCGGGACGAGGTGGAGATGTGCGAGGCCTATATGGAGATCCAGAAGCGCCGGTACAGGGGGCGCATCTGCTACGAGGTGGAGGTGGACGGGGATATCCTGGACTGCCTGATCCCGAAGATCACCCTGCAGCCCTTCCTGGAGAATGCCATCATCCACGGCATCAATGAAAAGGCAGACGGCCGGGGGATGGTGATCCTGAACGGGTGGATGGAGGACGGCCGGATTACCTTAAGCGTCACCGACGACGGGGAGGGGATGACCCAGGAGGACAAGAAGAAGTCCCACCAGGGCAGCCATTACGGCCTGTCCAACATCGAGCACAGGCTGGAGCTGTTCTTCGGGGAGAGCATCCCGGTGCAGGTGGAGAGCTCGCCGGGAATCGGCACCTGCGTGATCATCAACATCCCTATCAGGACGGAGGCGGAAGAGGCGGTGGAGCATGAGAAGTGATATGAGGAAAATAGCCCTGTCATGTGGGGTTGCCCTGCTGTGCTGGGTTGTCCTGCTTTTGGGCGGCTGCGGCAGGGGGGCGGAAGAGGGGGAGAACGGGGAGGCTGTCCAGCCCATCGTCAATTTCCGCGCCATCACCCTGGGCAACATGCCGGAGGAGGGGATGGACGAGATCTACAGGCAGCTGGACGCCCTGACCATCCCGGAGCTGAACTGCACCCTGCGCTTCGAATTCATCCCCTGGGGAAACGAAAGGCGGCAGCTGAACATCGTCACCGCCTCCGGGGAGTACGACTTCATTCCCGGCGGTGTGTTCTCTGACTACAGAACATTAGTCTACAAGAACGCGTTCCTGGATATGAACGACTACCTGGACGCGGTTCCGGCCCTGACGGAGCACTACGCCACCTACGATCCCAACACCCTGAGGAAATGTGAGATAGGCGGAGGCCTCTACGGGCTCCCCCAGTTCGGCCAGGGCGGCATCCAGGACATGGGGGAGGGCTTCTTCTACAGAGAAGACCTGCGCCGGGAATGGGGGCTTCCGGAGATCCGGGACCTGGAGACCATGGAGGCCTATCTGTACCGGGCCAAGCAGGAGGAGCAGTACCAGGACGCGCCTTTGGTCACGGACAACCGGATATGGTGCAGCCTGTGGCTGCTGCTGACGAAGGGAAAGTACCTGGAGATAGGCAGCATGCTGGAGACGCCCCTTGTGGTGGTGGAGGCGGAGAATCCCTACAGGGCCCTGAACCGCATGGAGACGCCGGAATTCCAGGAGGTGCTGTCCTATATCTGGAAGTGGAAGCGGGACGGCATCCTGGATCCCGACATGCTCTCCCGGTCCGACAACGAGGGGGAGCTGGGAAAGCAGCTGCTCCTGGCGGACCGGAAGCCCTGCGAGACCAACAATCCCATCTGGTCCCTGAACACCCACTGGATTCCCGTGTTCCAGGAGAGCCATCCGGACTGGGAGTTCGGATTCTTTCCCTACCGCCTGCAGGATGGGACATACTATGTGAACTCCCTGGCGGGGAACTCCGTGCTTTCCATATCCGCCAAGACCACGGAGCCGGAGCTGGCGATGAAGCTCCTGGAGAAGATTCATACGGATATCCGGTATTACTCTTTGGTGGCCTGCGGCGTGGAGGGGGAGAACTACAAGCTGGTGGACGGAAAGGTGAGCTTCGAGGGCATCAGCTCCCTGAACCACTTCGCCTGGACTGCGGTGTCGGACGAGATGTTGAATTATGAGGCCGTGCCTGTGAACGAACAGTGGGACAGGGACGTGTACCACGCTTTTATGGAGTGGGGGCAGGAAGTGGGGATGGATGCCAGGGAGCATCCGCTGGACGGATTCCATTTCGTGATTTCGGGGCAGGAGCAGACAGGGGTAGATCGAATCTGGCTCCAGTATTTCCAGCCCCTGGTGTGCGGCTACGGGGAGGACTATCTGCAGGAGCTGGACGCGGCCAATGAGCGCCTGTACGAGGCGGGCTTCGACAGATACCTGGAGGCCGTGCAGGAGCAGCTGGCGGAGTGCGGGGGCAGGGATATGGAAGAGGGGCCCTCGGCCGGGCAGGACTGAAGCCAGGGAGGCTGTACTTGGGAAAGCCGGAGCCGGACGGGGCCTGGCGGCAGGAGGAATGATATGAACTTGTTTAGCTTGAACTCTCCCTTTGCGCGGGGGATAAATAAACTGGTGATGATGCTGTATGTGGGGATATTGTGGTTCCTGTGCAGCTTTCCCATCCTCACCATGGGAGCCGCCACGGCCGCCCTCTTCGAGGTGCTGCAGCAGGCGGTGAAGGATCAGGAGGGCTACATCGCCCGCCGCTTCTTCCAGGCGTTCCTTGGGAACCTGAAGCAGGGGCTGCAGCTGGGGATTCCCCTGGTGCTGGCGCAGATTGTATTCGCGTTCGACTTTTTCTATTACAGCCTGTTCTGGGGAGAGGGGTACCAGGTACAGACCATTGTGTTCGCCGTATTGTCCCTGCTGGTGCTGACCCTGTTCCCCTTTGTGTTCGCGGCCATGGCGAAGTTCGGGAATACGGCCTCCGGGCATTTCCGGATGGCCGTGACGATCATGGTCCGCTGCCCGGGCTGGACGGTGGCGGTTCTGGCCATACAGGCGCTGACGGTGTTCCTGATCTGGTTCTTCGTCTATTTCCCGGCCCTGTTCATCATGGGAATCTCCGGGTATCTGGAGGCCGTCATATTTGACCATGTCTTCCAGGGGCTGATCGACAAGGGGATTATTGGGGTGGCGGAATAGTCTACAGGCACTTTTTGATCAATTCCGCATCATTAAGTGCCAGATCCAATAGGTGACTGAGTATTTTCGGATAATCAGGGCCTAAAGCTTTCACTTTTTTCATGTTGTTTGGCGAAATCCCAATCGTCACCTTATTCATCCGGTGGAATTGCTTCAGCATAGCGTCTGTCATTTCCGGGCAATCTTCGTCAAATGTGACAGGCATTTTTCCAGCTACATCTAATTCCGCTATTTCGTCAGGTGTCAATTCCGCAGGTAAACTATTCATCGTAATCTTCGCCATATTCATACCTCACTTTCTCAAGTTCTGTCGCTAACCTGGCAGAAATGATTCGGACTGCTCTTTTGTAGTCGAAATCAAAATATTCATACATTTTCCGGCTCCATTTCTATTGATATAAGAACTTCAGGTATTCCTATTGTAACATACTTTTGAAAAAAAGAAACAGAGTCATCTTCAAAAATTACCCTGTTTCTAGCTTTTTTCTTATGTGTTTTCGGATTCCCGCATCTTAAAATAGACTTAACAAACCAAAACAGTCTCAGAACTAAAATTCAAGGAGGGGACACAGTGAAAAAGACGAAGACACAAGCTGACCGGCCCTACAAAGAGCATCTGGGCTTTGCGGGCGGGCTGCAGGAGCTGTGGAAGCACAAGATGCTCTATCTCATGACGCTTCCCACCATTATCTGGGTATTGATTTTCTGCTACTACCCCA
>CAMTBF010000049.1 GCA_947068385.1 uncultured Lachnospiraceae bacterium | reverse complement strand
CGCCACCAACACCTCTTCCCTCTCCATCACCGAGATCGGTGCCGGACTGGATCGTCCTATGATCGGCATGCACTTCTTCAACCCCGCCGACAGGATGAAGCTGGTGGAGGTCATCGCAGGCGCCAACACCCCCGATGAGCTGGTAGAGAAGATCAAGAACATCTCCGTGGAGATCGGCAAGACTCCCGTAGAGGTGAAGGAAGCTCCCGGATTCGTGGTGAACAGGATCCTGATTCCCATGATCAACGAGGCTATCGGCATCTACGCCGAGGGCATCGCCAGCGTGGAGGACATCGACACCGCCATGAAGCTGGGCGCATCCCATCCCATGGGACCTCTGGCCCTGGGCGACCTGGTAGGCCTGGACATCGTGCTGGCCATCATGGAAGTGCTGCAGAACGAGACCGGCGATTCCAAGTATCGTCCTCATCCCCTTCTGCGCAAGATGGTCCGCGCAGGGAAGCTGGGCAAGAAGACCGGCGTAGGCTTCTACGACTACAGCAAGAAGTAAGACAATCCGCCCAAGGGGCGAATCAGGCGGAATCGCCGCATAACAGGGTGGCGGTTTCGCCCGTTGTGTGTACATAGCGTACAAGTACGCCGGCGAGGAAAAGAAGCATTGACTGGCAGGGGACGAACAGGATCCAGAGCGGAAAGAACAGGCCAAGGGTTCGGAGCCTGCCTGAATTCAAGAGAATAGATGGAGGAATGTGAATCATGGATTTTACGTTGCGCAAAGAACATGAAATGGCGCGCTCTCTGTTCAGGGAGTTTGCCGAAAAAGAAGTGAAGCCCCTGGCTCAGGAGGTGGACGAGACCGAGGAATTCCCCAGAGAGACCGCCCGCAAGATGGCGAAGAACGGCTTCCTGGGCATCCCTGTTCCCAAGGAGTACGGCGGACAGGGCTGCGACCCTCTGACCTATGTGATGTGCGTGGAGGAGCTCTCCAAGGTATGCGGCACCACAGGCGTCATCGTATCCGCCCATACCTCCCTGTGCTGCGATCCCATACAGACATTCGGCACAGAGGAGCAGAAGCAGAAATATTTGGTACCCCTTGCAAAGGGTGAGAAGCTGGGCGCATTCGGCCTGACCGAGCCCGGCGCAGGCACGGACGCCCAGGGCCAGCAGACCAAGGCCGTGGCGGACGGGGACGACTATATCATCAACGGCTCCAAGATCTTCATCACCAACGGCAAGGAAGCTGACGTATATGTCATTTTCGCCGTGACCGGCACCATCGAGAAGAGGGGCAGGAAGATCAAGGAGATCACCTCTTTCATCGTGGAGAAGGGGACTCCCGGCTTCACTTTCGGCACCAAGGAGAAGAAGATGGGTATCCGCGGATCCTCTACCTACGAGCTGATCTTCACGGACTGCCGCGTTCCCAAGGAGAACATGCTGGGCAAGCTGGGCCAGGGCTTCAAGATTGCCATGCACACCCTGGACGGCGGACGTATCGGCATCGCTGCCCAGGCTCTGGGCATCGCGGAGGGCGCTCTGGAGAGGACCATCGCCTACACCAAGGAGAGGAAGCAGTTCGGCAAGCCCATCGCCGCCCTGCAGAACACCCAGTTCCAGCTGGCTGACATGGCCACCAAGGTACAGGCCGCCCAGCTTCTGGTATACAAGGCAGCCATGGCCAAGGCCACCCAGAAGGAGTACGGCTTCGAGGCCGCACAGGCCAAGCTCTACGCCGCAGAGGTAGCCATGGAGGTCACCACCAAGGCGGTACAGCTCCACGGCGGCTACGGCTACACCAGAGAGTACGATGTAGAGCGCATGATGCGCGATGCCAAGATCACGGAGATCTACGAGGGCACCAGCGAAGTCCAGAGGATGGTCATCAGCGCCGCGCTTCTGAAATAAGTGAGAGCGAAAACCCAGTCATAGAAAAAAGAGAATAAGGAGTGAAAATACAATGAAAGTTGTTGTTTGTATCAAGCAGGTTCCCGATACCAAGGGCGGCGTGAAGTTCAATCCCGACGGTACCCTGGACAGAGCTGCCATGATGACCATTATGAACCCTGACGACAAGGCGGGCGTGGAAGCTGCTCTTTGCCTGAAAGACCAGTATGGCGCTGAGGTCACCGTGGTGACCATGGGTCTTCCCAAGGCGGAGGACGTGCTGCGCGAGGCTATGGCCATGGGCGCGGACAAGGGCGTGCTGGTCACCGACAGAGTGCTGGGCGGCGCGGACACCTGGGCCACCTCCCAGACCCTGGCAGGGGCGCTGCGGAATATGGAGTACGACCTGATCATCACAGGCCGTCAGGCCATCGACGGCGACACCGCCCAGGTTGGCCCCCAGATTTCCGAGCATCTGAACATCCCCGTGATCTCCTATGCGCAGAACCTGAAGATCGAGGGCGACAGCGTCATCGTGGAGCGCCAGTATGACGACAGATACCATGTGCTGAAGGCCAAGATGCCCTGCCTGATCACCGCTCTGGCAGAGCTCAACGAGCCCAGATACATGACGCCCGGCGGAATCTTCGATGCCTGCAAGGCAGACCTCACCGTGTGGGGCAGGGCGGACCTGAAGGATGTGGAGGACTCCAACTTAGGCCTGAAGGGATCCCCTACCCAGATCGCGAAGGCTTCCGATAAGGTGAGAAAGGGTGCCGGCGAGAAGGTGACCCTGGATCCCACTGAGGCCGTGGACTATATCGTGGGCAAGCTGAAGGAGAAGCATGTGATCTAATCCGGCTAAGGCTGTGAGGAAATGTGAATATATTACGCAATCAATAGGAGGACAAAATGAATTTAGAAGAATATAAGGGCGTATATGTCTTCGCGCAGCAGGTGGACAATATCGTCAATAGCATTGCTTTCGAGCTGATCGGCAAGGGCAAGGATCTGGCTGCGGATCTTGGCTGCGAGGTGACTGCTGTTCTGGTGGGAAGCGACGTGAAGGGGCTGGCGGACGAGCTGGCCGAGTACGGCGCTGACAGAGTGATCGTGGTGGACGATCCCGAGCTGAAGGAGTACAGGACTGAGCCCTATGCCCATGCATTGGCTTCCGTCATCGAGAAATATAAGCCGGAAATCTTCCTGGTGGGCGCTACCGCCATCGGCCGTGACCTTGGCCCTCGCGTATCCGCAAGGATCCATACCGGACTGACCGCGGACTGCACCCAGCTGGACATCGGCGACTTCCCGCTGAACCCCGTGCCCGGCAAGGAGCAGAAGCACAACCAGCTGCTCATGACCCGTCCCGCGTTCGGCGGCAACACCATCGCCACCATCGCCTGCCCTGACTTCCGTCCCCAGATGGCCACTGTCCGTCCCGGCGTCATGCAGAAGAGGGAGAGGCAGGACGGCGTGAAGGCCAATGTGGAGGAGTTCAATCCCGGATTCACCCCCAACCACAACTATGTGGAGATTCTGGAGGTGGTCAAGGCCGTGTCCGAGACCGTGGACATCATGGACGCCAAGATTCTGGTATCCGGCGGCCGCGGAATGGGCAATGCGGAGAACTTCAAGATCCTGGAGGATCTGGCCGAGGTGATCGGCGGCACCGTGAGCTGCTCCCGTGCCGTGGTGGACGCAGGCTGGAAGCCCAAGGATCTCCAGGTGGGACAGACCGGCAAGACCGTGCGCCCCAATGTATACTTCGCCATCGGCATCTCCGGCGCCATCCAGCATCTGGCCGGCATGGAGGAGTCCGACATCATCATCGCCATCAACAAGGACGACACCGCTCCCATCTTCGATGTGGCTGATTACGGCCTGGTAGGCGACCTGAACAAGATCGTGCCCGCCCTGACCGAGAAGCTGCGCGCGGAGCTGGCCAACAAGAACTAAGCACTAAGAACTAAGAACTGAGCCTGCGGGAAACGGCAGGTCTGATACATGGCTCCCATGGATCCGGTGATTCCGCTCCGGATTCATGGGAGTTTTTTTGCTCTTTTTTGCTCCCTGTCTTGCATATCTGCGGCTGAATTGATATAATGCTTATGTTCGGCTCAAATCTGGCTGGACTGACATAATATATGACATATCTGTCAGGAAAATGTGACATAATAGAAGATGCAGGAAATAGAAGAAGCAAGGCTTTCGACAAAAAATGACATTCATGGCATGTTTTTGGGAGGATTTATTGTCAGAACTCCCGGTTCTGCACTGACCGGAAGAGTCGATATATGGGGATGGGAATTTGCGGATGGAGGAAAGGCAAGGTAGAGGAAAGTGAAGCGCAATGTCAGTCTGGAAGAGATCTCCGACGGGCGGCTGTACGGCGGCAACGACATGGTAAAGGCGGACTGCCATGGCTGTAAGGGCTGCCATAAATGCTGCACCGGCATGGGAAATTCCGTGATCCTGGATCCCTATGACGCGTACCGCCTGCAGCAGGGGCTGGAAAAGAGCCTGTCCGTGCTGCTTTCGGAGGAAATGGTGGAGCTCGGCGTGACTGAGGGAGTCATTCTGCCCAATATGCGGATGGCCGGGAGGGAGGAGCGCTGTTCTTTCCTGGATGAGGCCGGGCGCTGCAGCATCCATGCATACAGGCCGGGGGTCTGCCGCCTGTTTCCGCTGGGGCGGTATTATGAGGACGGCGATTTCCGGTATTTCCTCCAGACAGGGGAGTGCAGGGAGACCGGGCGCACCAAGGTGAAGGTGAGCAAATGGATCGACACCCCGGACCAGCGCAGGAACCATGCATTCATCTGCCAGTGGCACTCGCTCCTGAACGCCATGGAGGAAGAGGTGGCGGGAGCGGAGGATCTGGAGAAGGCGAAGCGCCTGAACCTGATGCTGCTGCAGACCTTTTATTTGGAGGAATATGACACAGGGCGGGATTTTTACGGACAATTCGAGGCGCGGCTCACGCGATGGAGGGGCGTCTCGGGCTTAAGCATTTAGCGGACGGAGCGGAAGCTCCGTGAGGCCGTGGACGGGATGCCTACGGGACTGGAAACAGTAAGCGCCCGGTGGGATGCTTACGGAAATGGAATAGGAAAGGATATTTTGATATAGATGGAAACGGAAGAAGAACGGCAGGCCCGCCGAAGGGCGCGGCTGGAAGAGATGAAGAGGGAGAAGCGCAGGCGGGAGCTGCTGTACAAATGGGGCATCCCGGTGATAGCCGGTGCGGCGATCGTGCTGGGAATCGGAATCGGCTTCGGCGCTGCCGCGTTTTCCCACAGGGACAGCGGACAGAACCAGGCGATGCAGGAGGGCCGGGGCCAGGCAGACCAGCAGGGGGCCCGCGGGACAGAGGAAAGCGGCAGGGACGAGCCGGAAGCCGACGGGACAGGGGAGGACGGCGGGGACAGTCCGGAAGCCCACGGGCAGGAGACGGAGACGGCCGACTCCGCGCAACGCAGGAAGTCCGGCCATGCAGCGGGAGGGACTGTCATAGCGGCAGGCGAAGCCTATACCCCGCGCCTGCATTTTCCGACACAGGAGCCCGGAGAGACAGATGCCGCCCTGCAGACGGCGGAGCCGGAGCCTGACCCCACGCCAAAGCCCCTGGGAACCGTCACCCCCCAGCAGAACACGGTATTTTACATGACGGAGCGCACGGCAGACTTCTCGGAGACTGTCCTGAGCCAGTACGGGGTCTTCATCGATGCCCAGAGCGGGGAAATCCTTGCCCAGAAGGAGGCCTATACCAGGATGAACCCCGCCTCCATGACCAAGATGCTCACAGTCCTGGTGGCGGCGGAGCACCTGACGGTGGAGGATTTGGACAAGACGGCGGCGATTACCATAGACATCACTGACTACAGCTATGTCAACGACTGCAGCAATACAGGCTATGCCCTGGACGAGGTGGTGACGGTACGTGACCTTTTCTACGGCACGATTCTGCCCTCCGGCGCGGATTCCGCGCTGGCCCTGGCCACCTACGTGGCAGGCTCCCACGAGGCTTTCGTGGAGCTGATGAATGAAAAGCTCGTCCAGATGGGCTTAGGGGAGACCTCCCACTTCACCAACTGCGTGGGCGTCTTCGACGAGGAGCATTATTCCACAGCTTATGACATGGCTGTCATATTGAAGGCCACGGTGGAAAATCCGTTCTGCAGGGACGTGATGTCCGCCCATACGTACACCACCTCCCTGACAAAGGAGCACCCCGAGGGACTGCTGATCTCCAACTGGTTCCTGCGCCGGATCGAGGACAAGGACACCCACGGGGAGGTGCTGTGCGGCAAGACCGGCTATGTAGACCAGTCCGGCTGCTGTGCCGCCAGCCTGGGACTGGACGGGGACGGCAGGGCGTATCTGTGCGTCACCGCGGACTCCACCACCACCTGGACCTGCATCTACGACCAGGTGGAGCTGTACCAGACATTCCTGCCCGCGCAAGAAAGCGCACCGGAGGATGCCCCCGATGCGCCCGGCTGATATCTGTACATGATCCGCTAGAAGGTCTTCAGGTTTTCCCGGAAAGCGATGCCTGTAGGGGTGGCCGCAAGGCCGCCCTTTCCTGTCTCCCGCAGGTCCTCCGGCAGCATCCTGCCCACATTGCGCATGGCATCGAAGACCTCGTCGGGGGGGATCTTGCTGCGTATGCCGGCGTTCGCCAGATCCGCGGAGGTGAGGGCGTTCACCGCGCCGATCACATTGCGCTTCACGCAGGGCACCTCCACCAGCCCCGCCACAGGGTCGCAGGCAAGGCCCAGGAGATTCTTCATGGCCAGGGCCGCGGCGTGGGCGATCGCCTCGCCGTCTCCCCCCAGCAGGAAGGCCACCCCTCCCGCCGCCATGGCGGAGGCGGCGCCGATCTCGGCCTGGCAGCCGCCGGCGGCCCCGGATACGGAGGCCCGTTTCGCGATGATGCCTCCTATCCCTGCGCTGACATAGAGGGCCTTGGTCATCTCTTCTTTGGAATAGCCCTTTTCCTCCTCCAGGGAGAGGAACACTGCCGGGAGCACGCCGCAGGAGCCCGCGGTGGGAGCCGCCACGATGCGCCTCATGCAGGCGTTGGACTCGCCCATCTTCACGGCCTTTTCCATGACCAGCCCCAGGAAGGGGCCGCACAGGAGGGAGCCCTCCCGGCGGGCGGCGGCCAGTTTTTCGCCATCCCCGCCTACCAGGCCGCTGGCGGAGGACAGGGCCGGGTCGTAGGAGGCGTCCGCCTCCCCCATGGCCTGGTACATGGCCTGCATCCGCCGGAAGGCCTCCTCCTGGGTGATCTCCATCTCCTGGCAGTCATTGTCCCTGACGATTTCCCAGAAGCTTTTTCCGGTCTCTTTCTCTCTATCGATGATATCCTGGAACGATTGATACATAATTCTCCTCCGATCTGCACATTGTAGGAAGGCCGCACTATTCGGCCAGCCCCAGATAGGTCACTTTCAGGATGCCCTCCAGATGGGCCAGCCAGCGGATGGCGTCCGCGGGCACCTCCTGGTCGCATTCCAGCACGATGACGGCATGTCCGCCCTTTGCGGAGCGGTACAGCTGCATGGTGGCGATATTGATGGACTTGTGGCTCAGCATGGAGGTGATCTCCGTCACATGGCCCGGCTGATCCAGGTTGTTCACCACAAGGGTGGGGTAGTCGCCGGAGAAATTGGCGGGCAGTCCGTCGATCTCCGTGACCCGGATGGCCCCGCCGCCCACGGAGGCAGCCACGATCTCGATCTTCTGCCCCTCATTGCCCTGGAGGCGCAGCTTCACCGAATTGGGATGCACGTCCCCTAAGTCGATGCCGGACAGACGGTATTCCATCCCTGCTTCTTCGGCGTACCGGAAGCTGTCCGGGATCCGGGGATCGTCCACCGGAAAGCCCAGAAGCCCCGCCACCAGGGCCCTGTCCGTTCCGTGGCCCTTGCCCGTGGCGAGAAAAGAGCCATGGAAGAGGACGTCCGCCTTCTTCACCGGCGCGCCCAATAGCTTGCGTGAAATGTTCCCGATTTTGACGGCTCCCGCTGTGTGGGAGCTGGAGGGGCCTACCATGACGGGCCCGATGATATCGAATGAATTCATGCTCTCTGACTCCTTTGTCCTGTTCGTAAGGTAATCTGACCAATGCCGTGTTCCTTACTCTTACTATAGCTTAGTTTGGGGCAAAATGCAATACCTGCGGGGGCGGGTTGACATATTCCGATGGGACATATATAATAGTACGGAATAAAATCCATGCCTGAAAGGTATGGGGATGAATCGTCCGGAAGTATTTGCCATGCGGATGGGGGTGTGGTATAATGGGCGGCAGTGGGGAGGGGAGGCTTCGGAATTTTCAGGGAAGCCGGAAAAAGGAAAGGATGGAAAAGATGAGGAAGAACGGATTGTGGAAAATGGGAATGGCGGCAGTACCTGCCATTATGGCGGCATGCCTGCTGGCAGGCTGCGGCGGGGACGGCAAGGACGGCGCCGGGGCAGGCTCCGATGGGGGCGCTGACGCCTCGGCGGAGAGCAGCGCCGATACAGAGCAGGACAGCGGCGCGGGATCACAGGAGGGCGAGGATGCCCAGGCTGAGGGCGATGCCCAGGGCGGCGGCCAGCTGGCGAAGATCCTGGAGGCCGGGAAGATCGTCATCGGCACTGAGGGCACCTATTCCCCCAACAGCTACCATGACGAGAGCGGAGAGCTGGTGGGCTTCGATGTGGAAGTGGGGCGGAAGATCGCGGAGAAGCTGGGCGTGGAGGCCGAGTTCTTCGAGGCGGAATGGGATTCCCTGTTCAGCAGCATGGATGCCGGACGGATCGACACGGTGATCAACGAGGTGGAGTACTCTGACGAGAGGGCCCTGAAATATGATTTCTCCCAGCCCTATACCTATATCCGCGGCGCGCTGATGGTAAAGGGCGACAATGAGGAGATCAAGGGCTTTGAGGACCTGGAGGGCAAAAAGGCCGCCCAGAACCTGACCAGCAGCTGGGGCAAGATGGCCGAGGGATACGGCGCGGAGCTGGTGGGCGTGGACGCGGTGGCACAGACCGTGGACCTGCTGCTCACCGGAAGGGCTGACGCCACGCTGAACGTGGAGACTGCCTTTTCCGATTATCTGCGGAAGAACCCTGACGCGGATGTGAAGGTGGTGGCCTGGACGGAGGAGGTTTCCTCATCCCTTGTCCCTGTGAAAAAGGGAAATGAGGATTTGCTGGCGGTCATCAATGAGGCCATCGAAGAGCTGCGGGCTTCCGGAGAGCTGAAGGAGCTGTCCGAGAAATATTTCGGCATGGACGTCACCAGCGGGGAATAAGGACAGAAGCCATAAAACAAAGACCATGGATTAAGGAAGAAAGCAGGCGGTATCATGAATGATAGGGTTTGGCAGCTGCTGCTGGATTCGTTTTGGCAGATATTATTGCCTGGGATACGGGTCACGATTCCCCTGACACTGGTGTCATTTGCCCTGGGATTGATCATCGCCCTGATTACGGCAATGGTGCAGGTGGCCAACATCCCGGTGGTGAAGCAGATAGCCAGGTTTTATGTATGGGTCATCCGGGGGACTCCTCTGCTGGTACAGCTTTTCGTGATATTCTACGGGCTGCCCAGCGTAGGGATAATATTGGACGCCATCCCCTCGGCGATCATCGTGTTCTCCTTTAATACAGGGGCCTATGCCTCTGAGACCATCCGGGCCGCCATCGAGGCGGTGCCTGTGGGACAGATAGAGGCGGGCTACTGCGTGGGGATGAACTATCTGCAGATCATGGCCAGGATCGTCCTGCCCCAGGCCCTGCGGACGGCTTTCCCGCCTCTGAGCAATTCTTTGATCGGGCTGGTGAAGGACACGTCCCTGGCCGCCAACATCACGGTCGCGGAGATGTTCCTGGCCGGACAGCGCATAGCGGCCCGCAGCCTGGAGGTCATGGCCATATACTGCGAGGTGGCGTTCATCTATCTGCTGTTCTGCACGGTCCTGACAAAGCTGCAGACCTACTGCGAGAAGAGGATGAACACATACTGAATGAAGTATGTATTGGAGTGAGGATGATGCTGGAAGTAAAAGGGATAGAGAAATCTTTCGATGACAGGAAGGTCTTAAAAGGGGTGGACATCAAGGTGGGCAAGGGGGACGTGGTCACCATAATCGGCCCCAGCGGCTCCGGGAAGACGACGCTCCTGCGCTGCATCAATTTCCTGGAGCGGGCGGATGCGGGGGAGATGATCTTCGATGAGGCCCATTACCGGATGGATGCCATGACAAAGAGGGACATTGCCGCCCTGCGCAGGAAGACCGGATTCGTATTTCAGGGCTACAATCTCTTCCGCAACAAGACGGCTCTCCAGAACGTGACCGAGGGGCTGGTGATAGCCCGGAAGGTGCCGAAGGAAGCAGCCAGGAACGCGGGATTGAGGGCGCTGGAAAAGGTAGGGCTGGCAGACAGGGGGGATGCCTATCCCCACCAGCTCTCCGGCGGCCAGCAGCAGAGGGTGGCCATCGCCAGGGCCATCGTCACGGAACCGGAGGTGATCTTCTTTGACGAGCCCACGTCGGCGCTGGATCCGGAGCTGGTGGGGGAGGTGCTCAGCGTGATGCGGGACCTGGCGGCAGAGGGGCGGACGATGATGATCGTGACCCACGAGATGCAGTTCGCCAGGCATGCGGCCAACCATGTGGTCTTCATGGACGACGGGCAGATCGTGGAGGAGGGGAGGCCGGAAGAGATCTTCGAAAATCCCCGGGAAGAGCGGACGAAGAAATTCCTGCAGACCGTCAGAGAGGGCTTCGGGGGAAAACTGTGACGGAATAGGCGGAAATACGTATAGGCAAGGCTGGATGCACCATTGTGCGCCAGCCTTTTTGCGCTGCTGACTCTTGCATTTTGCCGGCCTGTGTGCTATGATTCTTGATAGCAGGCGCTAGCGCCATTGTTCCATGATTTCGTGCGTCCCAGCGCACAGGGAATCAGAAGCTGCATGATTCCATAGTTTCAAAGGGCATCCGGCCATGCCGGGTGAGAACAAAAGGATATGCCCGGACAGGGCAGAAAGGAAGTAGACAGGAAATGAAACAGGGTTTTGAGGACATTATGGAGAGGGTAGGGAAGTGCGCGAAGAAGACGGTGTCCGTGTCCGTGGCACAGGACTCCGCGGTGCTGGAGGCCGTGAAGGAGGCGAAGGCAAGGGGGATCGCCGATGCAATCCTGGTGGGCGACGAGGCGAAGATCCGCGAGATAGCGGCCCAGATCGGCATGGATCTGTCGGAGTATGAGATCATCGACGAGCCGGATATGATCGCGGCTTCCTTAAAGGCCGTGAAGCTGGCCCATGAGGGAAAGGCCGATATGTATATGAAGGGCATCATTGACACCAAGGACTTCTTAAAGAGCGTCCTGGACAAGGAGGTGGGTCTGCGCACCGGCAAGCCTCTGTCCCATGTGGCAGTGTTCGAGGTTCCTACGATCGACAGGCTGTTGTTCCTGACCGATGTGGCGTTCATGACATATCCCACGCTGGAGGACAAGGCCCACATCATCCAGAACACCATCCCTGTCTGCAATGCCTGCGGCATCGACATGCCTAAGGTGGCCCCGCTGGCCGCCGTTGAGGTGGTGAACCCGAAGATGCCCGCCACCGTGGAGGCGGCTGAGCTGACGAAGATGTGCGAGGAGGGACAGATTCCCGGCTGCATCATCGACGGTCCCCTGTCCCTGGACCTGGCGGTGGATCCGGAGGCCGCCAAGCATAAGGGCGCTACCCACAGGAAGATCCAGGGGGACGCGGACGTGCTGCTCTTCCCGGACATCCATGCGGGCAACCTGGTCTACAAGGCCATCGTACATATGGTGGACATGAAGAACGGCTGCATCCTCACGGGCACAAAGGTTCCCGTCATCCTGACCAGCCGCTCCGATACCTTTGAGACCAAGGTGAATTCCATCGCTCTGGCGGCAGTGGTGTCCGAGGAGCTGCAGAAAAAGGCTGAATAAAATCGTCATAGACAGGAGGAAAAGGAAATGTCCATTAAAAGCTTGATCATCAATCCGGGCTCTACGTCCACCAAAATCGGCGTGTTCGAGGACGAGACCCTGTTGTTCGAGGAGACCCTGCGGCATTCCACAGAGGAGATAGCCCAGTTCGCCAATATCGTAGACCAGAAGGACTTCCGCAAGAAGATCATCACGGATCTCCTGGAGTCCAAGAATTTCGACATCAAGAGCCTGAACGTGGTGGTAGGCCGCGGCGGCATGCTGAAGCCCATCCCCGGCGGCACCTATGCGGTCAGCGAGGAGCTGCTGGCGGACTTGAAGGCAGGGGTACAGGGCCAGCACGCATCCAACCTGGGCGGCATCCTGGCAAAGGAAATCGGAGATTCCATCGGCGTGCCCTCTTACATCGTGGATCCCGTGGTGGTGGACGAGCTGATGCCCATCGCCAGGTATTCCGGCGTACCCGAGCTTCCCAGAGTGAGCATCTTCCACGCGCTGAACCAGAAGGCTGTGGCCAAGAGGTATGCCAAGGAGATCGGCAAGGCTTATGAGTCCCTGCGGCTGATCGTGGTCCATATGGGCGGCGGCGTGTCCGTAGGTGCCCATGAGAACGGCAGGGTCATCGATGTGTTCAACGCATTGGACGGCGACGGCGCGTTCTCCCCGGAGCGGGCAGGCGGCGTTCCCAACGGAGCGTTGATTAAAATGTGCTTTTCCGGCAAATACACGGAGAAGGAAGTATACGGCAAGATGGTGGGCAAGGGCGGCTTCAACGCGTACCTGGGCACCAATGACATGCGCGAGGTGACGAAGCAGGCCGACGG
>CAMTBF010000048.1 GCA_947068385.1 uncultured Lachnospiraceae bacterium | reverse complement strand
GGGATGGCCGCCCCGTAGGACACCTGGCCGGTCACCGCCAGGGCCTGGAGGATGCCCACGGAGGCGGAGCTGGACTGGATAATCGCGGTCAGGGCCGCCCCCGCCAGCACGCCCAGCAGGGGATTTTCGAACATGACGAACAGATTCCGGAAAGCCGGAACCTCCCGCAGTCCCGACACCGCCCCGGACATGGTCTCCATGCCGAACATCAATGTGGCGAAGCCCAGGAGGACTACTCCCGTGTCTTTCTTTTTCTCCCCCCGGCAGAACATGTACAGGATAATCCCCGCCAGGGCCAGGAGGGGTGTAAAGGAGGAGGGCTTCAACAGGCGGATGTACCAGCTGCCGCTGTCGATCCCCGCCAGGCTCAAGATCCAGGCCGTCACCGTGGTGCCCACATTGGCCCCCATGATCACATTGACTGCCTGGCGCAGGGTCATGAGCCCTGAATTGACAAAGCCCACCACCATCACCGTGGTGGCCGAGGAGCTCTGTATCACCGCGGTCACCACCAGGCCTGTCAGCAGCCCGGCCATCCGGCCTGTGGTGAATTTCCCCAAAAGGGCCCGCAGACTCCCGCCTGCCCTGCGCTCCAGTGCCTGTCCCATGATGCTCATGCCGAACAGGAACAGGCTCAATCCACCAATCATTGTCAATCCGTCAAAAATATCCATACTCTTTCTCTCCTGTCTGTTTTCTTTCGTCGCCTCTTTATTTATTCCCATGTTTTGCGGCAAAAATCCCTGTATCTCCATTCCTGTCCCTATTTGTTCCCTTTTACAGAGGCGGGATCCACAGTGCGCGCAAGCGGCTTCTCCAAAAGACGCAACATATAATAAAAAGCGAGGCCCCGCTGCATAACGAATATGCAACAAAGTCTCGCTTCTCACTCACAAAGCCGGATTCTCCAAAGGCGGCCATCGCCCCGGGGAAATCGTACTGACGGCAAGGTAAACACGGAACATGCCTATGCGGCTTTCCATGCAAGCTACTCCCTCTATCGCTGTCAGTATAGCATAGGAAAATCTATCCTGTCAACAATAGAATCCACGCTTCGCGAGTCTTCTATTGTCATGAATCAAAATTCGCCGCCTTGCCCCCGGTAGCGCCCAGCTCCTCGTCCAGGGCATTGTAATAGCGCACCGTGACCGCCTCTGTCTCCTCCGGCGTCAATAGCCTGGACCATTCAAAGACGAACAAATCAGGGACGCTGTTGCCGCCTGCGGCTGCGCTCTGCGTCTCGCCGCCCGCCTCGGCTGTGACTCTGGCCAGGTTTCCGCTCATGCTCACGGCGATGGTGACGCTGTGGTCAAGGCCCCAGTCCTCGCCTATGGTGATGCTCTCAAAGGTGCCGCCTCCGTCCGCGGGGCGTTCCGCGCTGGTGGAGCCGCTGACGATGGGACAAAAGCCCCTTATCTTCCACTGGGCCCCCGGAGCGGAATCCCGCCGGAAGACGGCGAAGCCCTTACCATCGCTCCCGTAGCCGGCAAACAGAGTATCCGGCATGCTCTCCGATTCGTAGAGCGCGTAAATCTGGGGATTCTTTTCGGAGCTCATGGAGGCAATCAGCGCCTCCAGGTATGCGGTATCCCCCGAATCCTCATGCCGCTCCATGCGCCAGAGGAAACGGACATGCTCCGACCCTGCCTCCCCGTAGCAGGCGGCCAGGAGCACTTCGTTGCTCTCTGTCTGCGCCACAAGATAGCAGGACATTCCATTGTAAGGATTGCTGCCCCTCTCCGAGTCCACCCGCCATACATGCTCTATGCTCCGCAAAAGCTCCCAGGCCCCCTCACGCAGTCCGTCGATGCCTGTTCCCGCATCTGCCTGCTGTGCACTTTCCGTTTCTGCCGCTTCCCTGCCTGGCGCAGCCGATTCCGCCGACCCGGTTGCCTCCGCTGCGTCGTCTGCCCTCTCCCCTGCGCCGGTCTCTCCCATTCCAAATACCTCCGCCGGAGCGGCAAAGAGCCCTAGCAGCCCCTCTGCCGTCAGGTCGCTCTCATGGAACACCCCCACCCTGTTCCAGACAGGGTTGTTCCCCATGATGCCGCCGAAATTGCGCTGCAGCAGCTCCGCATCTGAGGTGAAGACGAAATCCGGCGCGTTCTCCGGCGCATAGACGGCATTGTACCAGGGCGCGTCGTAGAGGACTTCCGCCACGGTGTACCTGGCGCCGTATATATTGTCACTGTTTTTCGAAGCCGCCGGGTCGGTGAGGAAGCAGGCCGCGGCAGCGACGCATGCCGCTACGGCGGCGGCCACTATCCAGAGAGCGGGCTTTTGGTAGGACAGGATGCCCTTTATCCGCTCCTTGATTCCCACTTCCCCAAAGGCCAGGGGACAGCCGGAAAGCCCCTGGCTGTGCAGGCTGCAGGAAAGCAGGGCATTGGCGTAGGTCTTCTTCTGGGCGTCCCCCATGTGCCTGACTACATATTCGTCGCACGCCAGCTCTATATCCCGGCAAAGCAGGATATAGGCCGCCCAGCACAGGGGCTGGAACCAGTAGACGGACAGGAGCAGGAAGCCAAGGGGCTTCCACCAGTGGTCGCGCCGTCTGAGATGGGCCTCTTCATGGGCGATGACGCAGCCGCTTACAGGCTCCTCCAAATCCGAGGGCAGATAGATGCGGGGAGAGAGGATGCCCAGGATAAAGGGTGACCTCACGGCATCGCAGAGCCAGATATTCTCCCTGAGGCGCATGGCGGCCGCCACTTTCCGGCGCAGCCTGATGTAGCTTGCCAGGGCGTAGAGAAGCAGCGCCGCCAGCCCTGCCGCCCACAGCCTGGAGGCCAGGAACACCACGATCTGCATGGGATTCGCGCTGGCGAATGGCTTCGGCGACAGGGATGCGGCAATGGCCGGATTCACCACATCGTCCACGGCACGGATGCCGCTGTCGATTTCCGGCTCCCTGGCCATCATGATCTCCCGGGGCACGGTCTCCTGGCTGGGAATCAGGCTCAGCACGCTTTCTATGGAAAAGGGGCAGACAAGCCGGATGCCCACCAGGATCCACAGGGCGCAGCGCACCGTCTTTGGCGCTTTCTTTAACAGAATCCGCAGGAGCAATACGGCCAGGATGACCCAGCCCGCGGCGATGCCCATGTTCAGCAGCTTTAAGAATAAATTCTCCATCAGCGTCCCTCCTCATAGGAGTCGATCATGCTGCGTATCTCCCGGATCTCTTCCCGGGACAGGCGCTTCCGGGAGGCGAAAGCCGCGATGAACGCGGGCAGGGAGCCCTGGAACGTGTCCTCCACGAACTTCCGGCTCTGGGCGGCATGGAACTCCTGCCTGGACATCAGGGAGGTGACCTGGCCGTCCTGGTTCTGGAAGATGCCCCTATCGCAGAGCTTTTTCAGCACCGTGTATGTGGTGGATTTCTTCCAGCCCAGCTCCTCCCCGCAGAGCTTCACCAGCTCCCCGGAAGATAGCGGCTCCTGCCGCCAGATGATGTCGGCAAAGCGGGATTCCACCACGCCCAGATCCAGCTTCGTATCCTCCACGGAATGTCTTTCCTCCATAGACTGCTTCTCTTTCGTGGAATGCTTCTCTTCTACAGAATTCCTTTCTTCCATAAAATGCTTCTCTTCCATATCTTCCATAATGTCCGTCCTCCTGCCCTTATGCCGCCATTCCCCTGACCTGATCGGCACATCCGGGAAGCTGCATAAAATAATGGTCTATTCTCAATAGACTACTGTAAGTCTATCACGAATAGACCATTCTGTCAAGCAAAACAGATCCTTGGACTCATGAGGTCGGCATATTTCATGCCTGCTTTCTCGCGCGCTTCAAGAGCAGCGGCATGAAGAGCCCGCCCTGGACAGTCCGGTTCTGGAAGTTGCAGTGCCTGCCGTCCCGGGTCATGTACCAGTCGGAGAAGGGCACCCTGTCCCCGCTCTCCTCCAGGAATGCCAGGATATGCCCGGAGAATTCCTCCACGGCCTTGCCCTCGGGATCCATGGTCGCGGCCCAGAGCATCCAGTCGCTCTTGGTATAGCTCTCCCTGGAGTCCAGAGGCACGCCGTACCTTTCGCAGCTCTTCCTGTACTGTCCCATCTCCTGGGCATAGAACCCTTCGCCCCAGAATCCGGAGCCGAAGATCAGATCCCACACCGCATTGTACTTCAGGCTCCAGGTCGTATCGTCGCCGTCAAAGGTAAGCCTGGTATGGTCGGCCGCGGAAGCCCGCTCATAAGCGTCCTCTGCCATGGCCCGGGCCTTCTCATGGTACCGGGCGGCCTCCTCATCCCTTCCAGCCGCCTGCATCAGGATGGAATAGGCCTCCACGCCCATGATGGCCTTGAATGCCAGGTTCACGTTATGGGCCAGATGTCCCGCGAAGTCGTCGGTGCAGAGCTGCTCTCCCGGGTCGCTGCCGTATTCCAGAAGATATTTCACCCATTTTTCGTACAAAGGGAGATTCTCTAAAAGCTGCTCCCTCTCCCCCTCGGGGTCAAGCCTCACTAACGCCGCCTCCAGGATCAGCATGTTGCCGCTCTCCTCCACGGGCATCTGATATTTCAGGTTGTACATCCCCGCGCTTTCCGGCATCTGCCAGAGCATGGGGTAGACGTATCCGGTGTCCTCCCCGTCCCGCAGATCCTGGGCCGCCTCCTGGTAGCCCGCCAGGCCGTAGACCTGCCCGGTGACGTAAGGGTAGCGTCCCGCGTCGTGGGGCGCGAAGTCATAGCCCCATACCGGGAGCTTTGCGAACCGGAAGATGGGCCGCATCATTCCCCGCACCAGCTCCGGATTGTAGCAATAGAACAGGGGCGTGGAAGGGTATGTGACGTCCACGGTGGCCGCGCAGCCGTTGGAATGGCATTCCTTGGAGATGAAGACCGCCCTGCCCTGTTCGTCGGCTATCAGCTTGTGGGCCGCTATGGACTGGCGGTATGCGGCGATACATACCTTTGTGTACGCCTCGCCGAATTCCATGGCCTCCCTCTCCAGCGCTTCATCAAATGCTTCGCATCTTTCCAGCAGCCTGTCGTGGGAGGCGATCGCCTCGCGGATTGCGTCCAGGATGGTCTTGCCGTCCCGGGCCCAGTAGCCGGGGAGCAGCCTGCCGAAATAGTCGATGGATGCGATGTCGTCATAGGCCGCTACCAGAGAGGCTTCCTCCCACCCTGACTCCTTCAGGCTGAAAGCGGCTTTTGCCTGCAGGCTCCTGTCCACCTGATGGTAGGACACTTCCAGGGGGCTGCCGCCTGCCGCGGCCAGGTACAGATAGCCCCAGTCGATGGCGATGCTGTCCCCGCTGTGTCCCAGGGGATGCTGCTGCCTGAGGCCCATCCAGGCGGTGCGGCCGGCCGTGTGCTCCGCTCCCATTTCAAGCGCAAAGCTGCCGCCGCCGATTTTCTCCGTCTGCCCATTGTCGCAGCACAGCTCCCCGCTAAACGTCCAAGCAAGCTCCACCTCATGGGGCTTCCCGTCCAGGGAGCGGACGGCCATGTCCACATAGGAGCAGGGCCTGGACATCACGTCCAAATCGTCCAGTAAAAGCGGCGTCCAGAATTCCAGGCTAAGCTCAACCCCGGCCGCCCGGAAGCCGTATGTGGTGCAGGTGGCGGTGACGGAAAGCTCCGTCTGCTCCATGGCAGGGGCCTTCCCCAGCCCCAGGAAGCGGTAATCCGTGCCGTCTATCCAGGCTGTCCCGGTGACGCGCTTCCTTCTGCCCGTCCAGTGGCAGGTGTCCGTCCCGTGCAGGCTGTCGCTGCCTGACCAGAGGCTGAAATAGGGGTCGCAGGTGATCAGCGGCACTGCGGGCAGCCGTCCTGCGGTGATTCGTTTCGTTTGCTTGTCTCTCATGCTTTTCCTCGTTTCCGCGCATCCCGGCCCGCGGGCTTACGGTTGCGCTTATATATTTGCTACTTCGTTCTTTCCTGTCTCCTGCTTCGCGTCCTTTGCATGGTGCTCTCGCTGCCAGGCTTTTTTGATTTTTTCAGAATCTCCTTTTCCAGCCGGGTGCCTTTTCATACCCCCGCCTTTTTGCAGATGTCCTGGAGGCAGCATTTGTCGCAGTAGGGCTTTGTCCGGGCCGTGCAGACCGCCCTGCCGTGATCCACCAGCCTATGGCAGAAATCGTTGCCCTCCTCGGGCGGGATAAGCTTCCAGAGCTCCTTCTCCACCTTGGCGGGCTCCTTGATGCCGTCCACCAGCCCCATGCGGTTCACCAGCCGGATGCAGTGGGTGTCCGTGACGATGGCGGGCTTTCCGAACACATCGCCCATGATCAGGTTGGCGCTCTTGCGGCCCACGCCGGGCAGGGCCAGCAGCTTGTCAAAGTCATCCGGCACTTTTCCGCCGTATTCGTCCCGCAGCATCTTCATGCAGGCGCTGATGTCCCTGGCCTTGCTCTTTCCCAGCCCGCAGGGATGGACGATTTCCTCGATTTCCTCCACAGGGGCGCCCGCCAGGGCCTCCACGTCCGGAAACTTCTTGTACAGATCCTCCACCACCACGTTCACCCGGGCGTCCGTGCACTGGGCCGCCAGGCGCACGCTGACCAGAAGCTTCCAGGCCTGGTCGTACTCCAGCGTACAGTCCGCCTGGGGATATTCCTCCTTTAATCTCTCGATGATCTGCAGTGCACGCTGTTTCTTTGTCATTGGTCTCTCCTTCTTTATCGTAAAAAAGTCTACATAATATATCAAATCCTGCACATACTGTCCCTGAAAGGATGGTGACAATGTATGGATCCAAATCGAATCATCTGTAACTGCCAGGCCGTCACGGCGGGCGCGATCAAGGAAGCCGTGGACTCCGGAGCCGACACCGTGGAAGAGGTACAGAGCATCACCGGAGCCGGCACGGTCTGTGGGGCCTGCCTGGAAGAAGTGGAAAAACTGGTAAAAAGCCTGGTGGCCCAGCGGAATGCGGGGCAGTCCTCCTGACCTCTGCGGAAAGCGGTAAGCATTGTCGCAGAGGTCAGGGCCAAGCCCTCTCCCCCGACAGCCTTTCCCTCAGCATGCTGCATCGCGCCGTCACGGTGACGTTGCGCACCGCGTAGGCAAGGGCTTTCCTCGTCCCCACCATCACTAGGACTTTCTTGGCCCTGGTGATGCCGGTGTAGATCAGGTTCCTCTGGAGCATCACGAAATGGGTCATCAGCACCGGCATCACCACGATCGGGTATTCCGACCCCTGGGCCTTGTGGATGGTGGTGGCGTAGGCGTGCGCCAGCTCGTCCAGCTCCGTAGCGTCATAGACGATTTTCCGATTGTCGAAGTTCACCGTAAGCGTCCTGTCCATCATGTCCACGGCCTCTATCATGCCGATATCCCCGTTGAATACTTCCTTATCATAATTATTTTTGATCTGCATGACCTTGTCGTTCACCCGATACACAAAGCCGCTCCTGCGCAGCCCCTCGCCCTCCGGGTTCAGCGCCTCCTGGAGCGCCAGGTTCAGGTTGGTTGCTCCCACCACGCCCTTCTGCATGGGGGTGAGCACCTGTATGTCGGCGGGGGCCTTTCCGTAGTACCTGGGCAGCTTCTCCTTCACCAGCTTCACGATCTCCGCCGCGGCCTCCTCCGGCTCCTCCTTTTGTACGAAGAAGAAGTCCGTGCCTTTTCCGTTGGACACATCCGGCATCTGCCCCGCGTTAATCCTGTGGGCGTTCATGACGATCCGGCTCTCCTGGGCCTGCCGGAAGATCCGGGTCAGCCGGATGACGGGGAAGCTCCCGGAATCGATGATGTCCCGGAGCACGTTCCCTGCGCCCACGGAGGGGAGCTGGTCGATATCGCCTACCAGAATCAGCCGCATGCCCGCCGGAATGGCCTTCAGCAGGGAGTTCATCAGGATGATGTCGATCATGGAGCATTCGTCCACGATCAGCACGTCCCCCTCCAATGGATTCTCCTCGTCCTTCTGGTAGCCCTCCGGCGGCTTGCATTCCAGGAGCCTGTGGAGGGTCTTTGCCTCCAGGCCTGTGGCCTCCGTCATCCGCTTGGCCGCCCTGCCCGTGGGGGCCGCCAGCAGAACCTTCAGTCCGTAGGCCCGGTAGGCCGCGATGATGCCCTGGGTGGTGGTGGTCTTGCCGGTGCCGGGGCCTCCCGTGAGCACCATCACCTTGGCCATGGCGGCCCGCCTGATGGCATTGGCCTGGATTTCGTCATATTCCATGCCCAGGGCCTGCCCGATCCTGGTCACGTCCACAGAGAGGTCTTCCTTTCCGGTCTCCCTCCGGGCCCTGGAAAGCTGCAGCCACAGCCTGTCCTGAGCCGGTTCTGCCGCCAGGCGCTTCAGCTTGTTTGCCGTCCCTGTCTCGGCATAATAAAAGGGCGGCAGGTAGACGGCATCTTCCTCCTGAATCAGATCCTTGTCCCGCAGCATCTGATCCATGGTCATGACGATGCAGTTGTCTTCCGCTTCCAGCAACGAGGAGGCCTTTTCTATGAGCTGCTCTTTGCGGGCGTACACATGCCCCTCGTCGGCCAGCTCGCTCAGCGTGTACATGATGCCGCTGCGCAGGCGGACATAGGCCTCCTTCCCGAAGCCCAGCTTCCGGGCGATGCCGTCTGCCGTCCTAAAGCCGATGCCCCAGATGTCGTCCGCCAGCCGGAAGGGGTTCTCCTTCATCTTTGCGATGCTCTCGTTCCCGTACTGCCTGTATATCCTGGCGGCGAAGGCCGTGCTCACGCCATGCTCCTGCAAAAAGAGCATGACGTTCTTCACTTCCTTCTGCCGCTCCCAGCTCTCCGCTATCATGCGGATGCGCTTGTGCCCGATGCCCGGGATTTCTATCAGGAGCTGGATATCGTCCTCTATGACCGTGAAGGTGTCCGTGCCGAACTTCTGGACGATCTTCTTCGCGTACTTGGGCCCCACGCCCTTTATCAGGCCGCTGCCCAGATATTTCTCCATGCCGTAGACGGTGGCGGGGAGCGTCTCCTCCCACTTTGCGGCCATGAACTGGCGGCCGTACCTTGTGTCCACCTTCCACTCGCCCTCCACCAGGAGCACGGAGCCCACGTTCGCGTCCAGGAGGTTCCCCACCACTGTGACCAGGTCGTCATAGCCCTTTACACTGACTTTCAGGACGGAATAGCCGTTTTCCGGATTCTGGTATGTAATTCGCTCCACGACACATCGAATCGTCATCGCCCATTCCGCTCCTTTCGATATGGCCGTATATCGGTCAGGCCTTTTTGCCGCGGCTCCCTGTCAGCTTATGGCCTGAGTAGATCACCATAATCATACAGAAAATCATGGCGATTGTCCAGTATTTATGTGATTTCATGGTCTACCTCCGTTCCGGCTCCCTATGGCATATTTAATAAAGATATTTTATCATATCAATCCGTTTCTGCCAACCATGGAATTGAAGGAAATGTCAACTTGACTGCGTTTGAGGCAGATGCTACCGCAACGCAAAAGGCCGCGCGGCTTAAAGCTTTCCTGCCTGTCCGCGCAGCCTGATTCCGGCTGTTTCTCTTTCTTGTTTTTATTATCTTCTATTGTGCCCTCTTCTGGGAAAGCTTCTGTTCGAACCGGTCCTTCCTGGTGTCGGCGGGAACCGCCGTGGGGTAATCCCCGTCAAAGCAGGCGCTGCAGTATCCGCTGCCACCGATAAGCGCCCCAAGCTGTGACACGGGCAGATATCCCAGGCTGTCCGCGCCGATGATCTCCGCCGTCTCCTCCACGCTGTGATGGCAGGCTATCAGATTCTCTCTGGAGTCGATGTCCGTGCCATAGTAGCAGGGATTCAGAAAGGGCGGCGAGGAGATGCGCATGTGGATCTCCTTTGCCCCGGCCTCCCGCAGGAGCCTTACGATGCGGCCGCTGGTGGTGCCCCGGACGATGGAGTCGTCTATCAGCACCACCCGCTTCCCCCGGACGCTCTCCTCGATGGCGCTCAGCTTGATCTTCACCTGATCCAGCCGTTCATCCTGTCCGGGGGAGATGAACGTCCTGCCGATGTACTTATTCTTGATCAGGCCGATTCCATAGGGGATCCCGGACTCCATGGAAAAACCCAGCGCTCCGTCCAGCCCGGAATCCGGCACTCCCACCACGATGTCCGCCTGCACCGGATGCGCCTTGGCCAGGATCCGCCCGGCCCGCACCCTTGCACCGTGTACCGACACCCCGTCGATGACGGAGTCCGGCCTGGCAAAATAGATGTATTCGAAAATACATGTCTTTTTCAGCTTTTTCCCGCAATGTTCCCTGCGGGAGACTATGCCATCCGGCCCGAACACCAGAATCTCCCCGGGCTCCAGATCCCGCACGAACTCTGCGCCCACCGCTTTCAGGGCGCAGCTTTCGGAGGCGGCCACATACATCCTGTCCTTTGTCCTGCCATAGCAGAGGGGCCGGAATCCGTAAGGATCCCTGGCACAGATCAGCTTCTGGGAGGACATCAGCACCAGGGAGTATGCCCCGTCCAGGGTGTCCATGGCGGCGCTTAAGGCGTCCTCAATGGAAGGGGTGCGCAGGCGCTCCCTGGTGACGATGTAGGCGATGGTCTCCGTATCGCTGGTGGTATGGAAGATGGCCCCTGACAGCTCCAGGGCGTTGCGCAGCACCGCCGCGTTGCTCAGGTTCCCGTTGTGGGCCAGCGCCATCTTCCCCTTCTGGTGGTTCACCTCTATGGGCTGGCAGTTGTTGCGGTTCGTGCCTCCCGTAGTCCCGTAGCGCACATGGCCCACCGCCATGTTCCCCTGGGGCAGGCGCGCCAGTGCATCCGCGGAGAACACCTCGCTGACCAGCCCCAGGTCCTTATGGGAAGAGAACACGCCGTCATCATTCACCACAATGCCGCAGCTCTCCTGCCCGCGGTGCTGCAGGGCGTAAAGCCCATAGTATGCCATCCCTGCCACATCGGCGGCCACCGGGCTGATGATGCCCAGCACGCCGCATTCTTCATGTAAATCCATATCTCTTCTCTGCCTTTCTGCCTTTTGCCTATCTGGCTTCTCCAGCCTCTCTGGCCTCTTCCAAACCGCTCCATAAGCCACTATCCGGCCATCGGCGCTTTTGTGCCCGGCATCCGCCAACCCCCTTGTCCGCCCCCTGGCCGATTAAGCCCCTGCCGCCAACCGGTGGACGCGGCTCAAGTCTCCCCTAATGCCGAATGGGCCACGGCCGCCCCGATGAAGCCCTTGAACAGCGGATGGGGATGGTTGGGGCGGCTCTTGAACTCCGGATGGTACTGCACGCCCACATAGAAGTCCCGCCCCGGCAGCTCCACTGTCTCCACCAGCCTGCCGTCCGGGGAGGTGCCGCTGACGACCAGGCCCTTTTCCTGCAAGATTTCCCTGTAGTCATTATTGAACTCGTAGCGATGCCTGTGCCGCTCGCTGATGCATTTCTTCCCATAGCAGCGTTCCATGGCAGTGCCCTCTTTGATATCACAGGGATAGGCCCCAAGCCGCAGCGTCCCTCCCTTGTCGATGTCCCCGCTCTGCCCCGGCATGAAGTCGATGACCTTGCTGGCGCACTGCTCATCGAACTCCCCGGAATTGGCGTTCGGAATGCCGGCCACGTTTCTGGCGTATTCGATCACCGCCACCTGCATCCCCAGGCAGATGCCGAAGTACGCAAGGCCCCTCTCCCTGGCGTACCGCACCGCCAGAATCATCCCCTCGATGCCCCGGCTGCCGAAGCCGCCCGGCACCAAAATGCCGTCCAGCCCTGCCAGCCGCCCTTCATAGCTCTCCTGCGTCAGCTCCTCGGAGTCGATCCACTGGATCTCCACCTGGGCCTGATGCTCATAGCCCGCATGGCGCAGGGCCTCGGCCACGGAGAGGTAGGCGTCGTGCAGGCCCACGTATTTTCCCACCAGGCCGATATGGACAGTCCGGGACTTCACCTTGCTGCGCTCCACCATCTGGATCCATTCCTCCAGGTCGGGCTCCGCCGCCTCCAGCCCCAGCTCCCGGCATACCACCTCCGAGAAGCGGGACTTCTCCAGCATCAACGGTGCCTCATAGAGGTTGGGCAGGGTAAGGTTCTCTATCACGCAGTCCGGCTTCACATTGCAGAACAGGGATATCTTCTTGAAGATGGCCTCCTCCAGGGGCTCGTCGCAGCGCAGGACGATGATGTTCGGATTGATTCCCATCCCCTGCAGCTCCTTCACGGAATGCTGCGTGGGCTTCGACTTATGTTCGTCCGATCCCCGCAGGAAGGGCACCAGCGTCACATGGATGAAGAGGCTGTTCTCCCTGCCTGCCTCCAGGGAAATCTGGCGGACTGCCTCCAGGAAGGGCTGGGACTCGATATCGCCGATGGTGCCGCCAATCTCCGTGATGACTATATCCGCGTCCGTCGTCTTCCCCACCCGGTAGACGAATTCCTTGATTTCATTGGTGATGTGGGGGATGACCTGCACCGTGGAGCCCAGGTACTCCCCGCGCCGTTCCTTGTTCAGCACGTTCCAGTACACCTTGCCCGTAGTCAGGTTGGAGTACTTGTTCAGGTCCTCGTCGATGAACCGCTCATAATGCCCCAGATCCAAATCCGTCTCCGTCCCGTCCTCCGTCACGTATACCTCCCCATGCTGATAGGGGCTCATGGTGCCGGGATCCACATTGATGTAGGGATCCAGCTTCTGGGCCGCCACCTTCAGCCCCCTTGCCTTCAGCAGCCGTCCTAAGGATGCGGCTGTGATTCCCTTACCAAGCCCGGATACGACGCCGCCCGTGATAAAGATGTATTTCGTCATGACCATACCTCGTTTCCCTGAAATTTGAACCAAAAAAGACAAAGG
>CAMTBF010000047.1 GCA_947068385.1 uncultured Lachnospiraceae bacterium | reverse complement strand
AACCTCTACCAGGAGGACATCTACGTAGGCTACCGCTACTTCGAGACCTTTGCCAAAGACAAGGTGCTCTATCCCTTCGGCTTCGGCCTCTCCTATACCACCTTCGCCCTGGAGGCCAGGATGGAGGAGATGAAAGAGGCAGGCCAGGGCAGCGCAAAAATCTGCGTGAAAGTCACCAATACCGGAAATGTGCCCGGGAAAGAGGTAGTCCAGGCCTACTGCCAGGCCCCTCAGGGAGCCCTGGGAAAACCAGCCCGGAGCCTCTGCGGCTTCGCAAAGACCGAAAAGCTTGCCCCCGGCCAGAACCAGGAGCTGGAGATTGCCGTCCCCGCCCATGTGCTGGCATCCTATGATGACAGCGGCGCCACCGGCCACAAATCCTGCTGGGTGCTGGAGGCCGGAGAGTACATATTCTACGCAGGCACCGACGTGCGCAGCGCCTCAGCTGTGGGAAGCTTCAAAATAGAAGATACAATTGTAGTAGAAGCCCTGGAGGAGGCCTGCGCGCCCGTGACGGCCTTTGAGCGCATGAAGCCCCAGGCCTGTGCAGACGGCAGCTTCCAGGTGACCTACGAGGCAGCGCCCCTGCGCACCGTGAATCCCGGACAGCGCAGAGAGGACAGGCTGGCGCAGATTCCCCAGGCCATATCCGGAAACCCTTCCGCTCCTGCCCAGCCCGAATATGCCTGCACCGGAGACAAGGGATACCGCCTGTCCGACGTGGAGGCAGGAAAGGTATCCATGGAGGACTTCCTGGCCCAGCTGTCCGATGAAGACCTGGCCTGCATGGTCAGGGGCGAGGGCATGTGCTCCCCCAAGGTGACGGCCGGCACGGCGGGAGCTTTCGGCGGCGTCACGGAAGGGTTGCAGGCGTTCGGCATCCCCATCGCCTGCTGTGCCGATGGCCCCAGCGGCATCCGCATGGATTGTGGCAGCATCGCCTTCGCCATGCCCAACGGCGCCTGCCTTGGGGCAACCTTCAACGAGGCCCTGTCCGAGGAGCTGTTCGAGTGGGAGGCGCTGGAGCTTCGCAAGAACAAGATAGACACCCTGTTAGGCCCCGGCATCAACCTCCACAGGAACCCTTTGAATGGGCGCAACTTCGAGTACTTCAGCGAAGACCCCCTGGTGACGGGACGCATGGCAGCGGCCCAGCTGCGCGCCATGGGCCGCTACAATGTCACCGGCACCGTCAAGCACTTCGCCTGCAACAGCCAGGAATTCAAGCGCAACATGGTGGAGGCCGTGGTGTCCGAGCGCGCGCTGCGGGAGCTGTACCTGAAATGCTTCGAGATTCCCGTGAAGGAGGGCGGAGCCTATTCCATCATGACATCCTACAACCCCATAAACGGCTTCTGGTCCGCGTCCAATTACGACATGCTCACCACCATCCTTCGGGGCCAGTGGGGCTATAAGGGCATCGTCATGACCGACTGGTGGGCCAAGGGCAACGATGAGGGCAAGACCGGAAAAGTGGAGAATATAGCCGCCATGGTGAGGGCCCAGAACGACCTGTTCATGGTGACCGCCAATGCAGGGGCAAACTCCCAGAATGACAATTCCGCGGAGAGCCTGGAGAAGGGAACCGTCACCAGGGCCGAATATCTGCGCAGCGCCGCCAATATCTGCCGCTATCTGCTTACCACCCCCGCCTACCAGCGCATGGAGGGCAGGGAGAGCGAGCTGGACAGGCAGCTGGCAGCGGTGGCGGCCCAGGAGATGGAGAGCTTCGGGGAGCTGGTGCGGATTCCGGTGGAGGCGGCGGGATGCAGCCTGCCGGTGGAGGACATCCCCACAGGAAAGGGCAGCAGCGTCACCTTTGAGCTGAACGTCAAAGAGCGGGGCTTCTACAGGCTGGAGCTGGACTGCCGCGTCGTCGGTCAGGGGAGCCTGGCCCAGGTGCCGCTGACCCTGTCCCAGGACAAACAGATCCTGAAGACCATCTCCCTCACGGGGGAGGACACAGAGTGGAGGACGGAGGAGATCGTCCTGAATCCATCCTTCCACAATACCACCTTCCTGAAGCTCTACTTCGGACAGGGCGGCATGGAGATCCGGGAGGCCAGGCTGGCCCTGAAGGAATCCCTGGAGGAGAAGTTCCGGGCCATGCGGGCATCCCAGGAGGAGAGCGAATAAGGGAATGCGGACAGAATAAAACAGAGTAAAAGAAAGAAACGCTCATGTGGCAGAAATGCTTCATGGGCGTTTTCTATATGCACAAGCCGATTCCGGTTCCGGCCGGCCGCACCAGGCCCCGTAGGGCACAGAGCCCGGCAAGGCGCACCGGGACGGCCCGGGGTCAGGACGGCTGGTTCCCTCCCGCTTTCCCGTGGTAGAGCTCCCTGTACTGGGAGGGCGTCATTTTATGTATCTTCTTGAAGGCCCGCATGAAGTTCTCCGGATTTTCGTACCCCAGCATCTTGCTGATCTGGTTCACCGTCAGGCTGGAGTTCTTCAGGAACAGATGCGCCTTCTGGAAGCGTATCTGGTTCAGGAGCTGGGAGAAGGTGCAGCCGAACAGCTTTTTCACATATCTGGAGCAGTAGGGGACCGTGTAGTGGAGATGCCTGGCCAGCTCCTCCAGGGTGATGGTGGAATAGTTTTCCTGGAGATAGGTCAGGATCTCATGGTCCACATTCCTCACGGGGACGGACTCCACGGCGGCCGGCCAGTTCCGGGAGAGCTTGGTGAGCAGGGTCATCAGCATCCCCGTGACGATCCTGTCCGTATAGACATCGAGGGAGAACATCTCCTGGAACATGTCCAGCACCTGCCCCCGAATCTCCGGATCCTGCCCGGTGCGGAACACAAGGTACTGCTCGCTGTTCTCGTTGTAGATGCTGTCCAGGAGGAAGCGGCTCAGCATGTCCTGGCCCTTCAGGAGCCCGGTGCAGATGTCCGTGAAGGCGGAGGGGCGGACCATGATCTTGACGGCCACCCCCTCCGGGAAGCTGGTCTGGAGATGCCTGGAGGAGGGCGGGAGGATGCAGAAGTCCCCCTCGCAGAAGGTCTCCGGGTTCCCGTTGACCGACTGGGCGCTGGTGCCGGACAGGATGTAGAGGATCTCAAAAAAGGTATGGGTGTGCTCCGGAATCTCCAGCCGGGGCTGCCTGACCAGGACCACATTGAAATCCGCGCCGGGGGCGGCCTTGTAGGTGTCCTCCATGATGGCCAGGGCATGGTTCCAGGTGAGCAGGGGGACATTTGTGGGACCGCAGTCCGGGGGCAGCTTGGTGAGAAGGGTGAAGAAGTCCTCAGCCGTACCCGGGGGGGGTATTATGCCGGAGGTGGATGTCCAGATATTTCTCTCTGGGGAATTTCATACAGAGATGTTCATAAATTTGCTCTCGGTCCATTCGTTGCCGTTTCCCTTTCTGGTTTTATGGAAGTAGTTCCTGTCCCGCCTCAGGGGCATTCCTCTTTTTGTATATAGATATTATACAAATATCCTCTGAAAAGAGGTAGATGGAAATGCTGGGAATCCAGAACAAAGTAATCAAGAGGTTAAAAAATGACAGTGAAAATGGTTAAGCAAAACAACTGCAAAACGTTTGAGTTGCTGTTATAATGGTTTATGCGCACATTTAAGCGCGGAAAACAAACAAGGCAAGGAGGAAAAGGTATGGCTGGCAAAGGCCCAAAAGAAATCAAGAAAAAGCAGCGGATCACACCCTATCTGCTGTGGAAGCAGAGATATCTGATTATGATGTCCCTGCCCTTCGTCATCTGGCTCATTATTTTCAAGTATATTCCGCTGTGGGGATGGACCATGGCGTTTCAGGAGGTGAAGCCCGCCACCTTCGCCACGCCCATCTGGCAGAGGCCCTTCGCGGGGTTCCAGAATTTCATCAAGGCTTTCCAGGACAGACTGTTCGCGCAGACCATGATCAACACCCTGGGGATCAGCGTCCTGCAGATCGCCGTGGGCACAGTGGTGGCCATCGCCTTTGCGGTGCTGCTCAATGAGCTGGCGTTCTCCCGTTTCAAGAAGGTCACCCAGACCATTTCCTATCTGCCCCACTTCGTGTCCTGGGTCATCATCGCCAGCCTAGCGAAGAACATATTCAATGACGGCGGCGTCATCGACTCCCTGGCGGGGACGAACCTGCACCTGATGAGCACCAACTCCCCGCTGATCTGGCTGATCATCGTCATCATAGACTGCTGGAAGGAGATGGGCTGGAACGCCATCATCTACCTTTCCTCCATGGCAGGCATCGACCAGGGGCTGTACGAGGCGGCCCAGATAGACGGTGCCAACCGCTTCCAGAGGATCTGGCACATCACCCTGCCCGGCATCCGGCCCACCATCATCGTCCTGCTGATTATGAGCATCGGCGGCGCGCTGAACGTAGGCATGGAGCGGCAGATGCTCTTAAGCAACGCATTGGTGCAGGACCACACCATGGTGCTCTCCTGGTTCTCCTATACGCGAGGCATCAAGAGCAGCGATTACGGCCTTGGTACGGCGCTGGGCGTGTTCCAGTCGGCTGTGGGCGTGACGCTTCTGCTGATCGCCAATAAGATTGCCGGTCTGGTAGGCGAAGACAAGCTGGTATAAGGGGGTGGCGAGATGAAAAATTTACATAAAACCTGGTTCGATTATTTTCTGGTAGTTGTGTTTTTGATTCTTCTGGTGATTACCCTGTATCCGTTCCTGAACGTGCTGGCCATATCGCTGAACGACGCCACGGATACCATCAAGAACGTGAGCTTCATCTTTCCGCGGAAGTTCACGCTGACCAACTATAAGTACGTGTTCGAGGAGGGAGGCATCCTGAAGCCCCTGTTCATGTCCATTGCCAAGACCGTGATCGGCACGGCGGCGGGCGTGATCTGCACGGCCATGCTGGCTTACACCTTGAGCCGCAGGGACTTCGTGTTCCATAAGCTCTTCACGCTGCTGTTCGTCATCACCATGTACGTGGGCGGCGGCATGATTCCCGAGTACCTGCTGATCATGCGGACGCTGAAGCTGGGGAACAATTTCCTGGTGTACATCATCCCGGGCCTGATATGGGTCTACAATATGATACTTGTCCGTTCCTTTATAGACGGCCTGCCATCTGCCCTGCAGGAGGCCGCCCAGCTGGACGGCGCCAACGATTTCCAGATCTGGTACAAGGTGGTCATGCCCCTGTGCACGCCGGTCATCGCCACCATCGCCCTGTACTACGCGGTGGGCCAGTGGAACTCCTTCATGGATACCTACCTGTACGCAAAGGAGCTGCCCACCCTGCAGTATAAGCTGTACGAGATCATGTCCCAGGCCACCATGCAGCTGGATACCCATACCACCACCAACGCCACCCAGGCCGTGACCCCCATGGCCATCCGCATGGCCGTCACCGTGGTGGCTACGGTCCCCATCATCGTGGTGTACCCCTTCGTGCAGAAGTATTTCGTAGGCGGCATGACGCTGGGTGCGGTGAAGAACTGATTGTGCATAAACGTAAGAAAGCATTTCATCAATCATAATATATTAAGGAGGATTTCAAAATGAAGATGAAAAAGGTTTTGGCTCTGCTGACGGCGGGCGCCATGCTCACAGGCATGCTCACCGGCTGTGGCGGCGACAGCGGGTCGTCCGGAAGCTCCCAGGGGGGCGGGGACGCTCAGGAGGAGAGCACCGGCGGCGATGCGGCCGGCGGAGAGGAAGCCGGCGGCGATGAGGCGGCTGGCGGGGACGAGGCAGGCGGCTCCCAGGCGGAGGCCAGCAAGGATCCCATCACCTTCAAGTACTACAATGCCGACGGCAAGAACGGCAACTGGAGCGAGACCGCGGTAGGCGCGGCCATCACAGAGGCCACAGGCGTGACCCTGGAAATCAGCTATCCCGTGTCCAGCACCGGGGATCCCAGCGAGGACATTTCCCTGATGATCGCCGAGGACAATTATCCGGACATGATCTACTCCAAGGCATCCGTGACCAATCTGTATGAGGCAGGGGCCCTGATCGACATGACGGACCTGATCGAGCAGTACGGCCCCAACATCAAGAAGATGTACGGCGACGAGTTCGAGAAGCTGAAATGGGGCTCCGGGGACGACGGCATCTACCAGCTGTCCTACGCGGGCGTCAGGGGCCAGATCTTCGGCACCGGCGGGACCTGCCAGATTCAGTATGCTGTCCTGAAGGAGAATGACTACAAGTATCCCACCACCCTGGCGGAGTACGAGGCCATGATCAAGAGCTATCTGGAGGCCCATCCCAAGACGGAGGACGGGCTGGACATGATCGGCATCACCATGAGCGCTTCCGACTGGCACTGGATGATCACCCTGGGGAACCCTGCGGGCTTCATCGCGGACGCGCAGCCCGACAACGGCCAGTGGCTCATCGACGAGAACTACAACTGCACCTATAAGCATGCGAGCGATGACGAGAAGGAGTATTTCAGATGGGTCAGCCGCATGTATGACGAGGGCATCCTGGATCCCAACTTCGCCACCCAGACAGACGACGACTATATCGCCAAGCTGGCCAGCGGACGCGTGGTGGCCATCACCGATGCCAACTGGCATTACGCCCAGGCCCATGCTGCCCTGAAGGCGGAGAACAAGCTCGACAAGACCTACTGCGGCCTGCCTGTGACCATGAATGCCGATGACAAAGCGCCTACGCTGATGTACCAGGGCCTGCAGGTAGGATACGGCCTTGCCATCACAAAGAGCTGCGAGGATCCCGTGCGCGCCATCCAGTTCCTGGATTACCTGTGCTCCGACGAGGGCGCCGTGCTCTACAGATGGGGCATCGAGGGCGAGCATTATTTCCTGGACGAGAACGGAAAGCGCTACCGCACACCGGAAGAAATCGCCAAGGCCCAGTCCGATCCTGACTACAGCAAGACCACCGGAATCGGCAACTATGTAGGATTCCCGATTTACGGCGACGGCGTTCTGGACGACAGCGGCGACTACATGACCCCTACCAGCAGGGAGTCCGTCATCGCGGAGTACAATGAGGAAGAGAAGGCCGCCTGCGAGGCATGGGGCGTGGAGATGCTGATCGATATCTTCCCTCAGCCCGATGAGTTCGAGACCCCTCCTTATTCCCCGCTGTGGGCTTACGCCATTCCTCAGGAGCTGAGCAACAATGTGTCCATCCTGGACGAGATCGCGTTCCCCGGCCTGGTGAAATGCGTCACGGAGCCCGAGTCTTCCTTTGACGCCAACTGGGATGCCATGATAGCCGAGCTGGAGGCCAACGGCCTGGAGGAGACCAACCAGATGATGACCGAGTTCCTGGCCACCAAGGTAAACTAATAGAAGAGGATGCCCGCACGCCGGGCATGGTACGGAAGGGACTGATATTGGACTGATATCGGTCCCTTTCTTTTATGGACAGACGGGCAGGAGGCATAGCCCGGCAGACAGGTATGGACAAAGGGGGCCCGGCAGGGTATGATTGTGGAAGAGAGGAGACTGGAAGCATGGATAGCATGAAAAACAGGAACACGCCATTCTGGGACGGCGCGCTGCCCATAGAGGAGCGCCTGGACTGGCTGATGGCCGAGATGACCATAGAGGAGAAGCTTGGGTGCCTGGCATCGGGGATGAAGCCCATAGAGCGGCTGGGGATTCCTGCCATGTCCCTGGGCGGGGAGGCGGCCCACGGGGTGGAGGCCAGGAACGACCAGAACGATATAAAGGTGCCGGAGCCCACTACCTCCTTCGTGCAGCCCATCGGTATGAGCGCCACCTGGGACCCTGCGCTGATAAAGCAGGCCGGGGCGGTGACGGGGACGGAGGTCAGGGTGATCTACCACCGCCATCCGGACAGGGGGCTGAGCCGCTGGGCTCCCACGGTGGACCTGGAGCGGGATCCCAGATGGGGCCGGACCGAGGAGGGCTACGGGGAGGATCCGTTCCTCACCGGGGAGATGGCCTCCGCCTATGTACAGGGCATGCAGGGGGAGGACCCGGAGCATCTGCGGGTGGCAGCCACCCTGAAGCACTTCTACGGCAACAACACGGAGGCGGGCCGGGGCTGGAAGAATGCGTCCATCGACCCCAGGAACCAGTATGAGCTATATCTGGAGCCTTTCAGGCGGGTCATAGAGAAAGGCGGCGCGGAAGCGGTGATGACGGCCTACAATGCCATCAACGGCATTCCAGGGATGCTGAACCCCCAGGTGCGCCATATCCTGAAGGAGAGATACGGACTGAAGCATGCCGTGTGCGACGGCGGGGCCATGGCCCTGTTGACGGCCCTGCACCACTATTACGGCACGGACGCGGAGGCCATCGCCGGGGCGGTGAAGGCCGGGGTGGACGCCATGTCCGACAACCCCGCCATGGTGGAGGCAGCCGCCAGGGAGGCCTGGGAGCTGGGCCTGCTGACGGAGGCCGAGATCGACCAGGCCCTGCGCAATACCTTCCGCACCAGGCTGCGCCTGGGCATCTACGACAGGGAGTCGGGGAACATATACGACCGGGTGACGGAGGAGGACCTGGACAGCGATGGCAACAGGGCTGTGTGCCGCCAGGTGTCCAGGGAGGCCGTCGTGCTGCTGAAAAATGAGGGCGGCATGCTGCCCCTTGCCCCCGGGAAGGCCCAGGCCCTGGCGGTGGTCGGCCCCCTGGGGAATGCCTGGTATCCGGACTGGTACGGCGGGACGCCGCCTTTTGCCAGGACGCTCCTGGACGGGATGCAGGAGGTATCGGGGGAAGCGGTCTCCTTTGAGGACGGCCTGGACCATGTGGTCTTCCGCCTGGGAGAAGGGGGGATCGCCGTGGCCGAGGACGGCACGCTGTACATAAGTAAGCGCCCTGACGCATTCCTCCATGAGGACTGGGGGGAGGGGAGCCATACCTTCCGCTGCGTCCGGACGGGGAAGTACATGAACACCAGGCTGTACCAGAAGCCGGGCAGCCCGGAACCGAAAGAGGCGCCCGGGCGGATCGCGGCGGAGAAGGACAATACCCTGAACTGGTTCGTCATGGAGATCTTCCATGTGGAGGAACAGGAAGACGGAAACGTAATCCTGACTAACCGCTTCGGCTCGCCGGTGCAGGTCTGCGAGGACGGAGGGCTGTGGTCCATGAGGCCCGGGGAGGGAACCCCTTTCCGGATGGAGGTGGTGAAGGACGGACAGGCCGCTGCGGTGGAGCTGGCAAAGGGGAAGGAGACCGTGGTGCTGGCCCTTGGGTGCAATTCCATGATCAATGCCAAGGAGGAGGTGGACAGGGGCACCATAGAGCTGCCTCCGGCCCAGAGGCGGCTGATGGAGGCGGTGTACCAGGTCAACCGAAACGTGATCCTGGTGCTGTTCTCCAATTATCCCTATGCCATCGGATGGGCCAAAGAGAAGCTTCCCGCCATTGTCTGGAGCGCCACCGGGGCCCAGGATATGGGGACAGCTCTGGCGGAGACGCTGTTTGGACAGAATAACCCGGCAGGGCGGCTGAACATGACCTGGTATCAGGAGGACGGGCAGCTGCCGGACATCGATGATTATGACATCATAAAGGGAGGGCGCACTTATCGGTATTTTCAGGGGGAGGCGCTGTATCCCTTCGGATATGGACTGAGCTACGCGCGGTTCGCCTATTCGGATCTGAAGGTAGCGGTAACGGATGGCGGGAACCTGCGGGTCGCGTTCCGGGTGGAGAATACGGGAGACTGCGCGGGAGATGAGGTGGCCCAGGTCTACGGCATCGCTCCGGCTTCCCGGGTGAAGAAGCCCCTGCGCCAGCTCCTGGGTTTTAAGCGCCTCAAGGGGATGCAGCCCGGGGAGAGCCGTCTCGTGGAGCTGACCGTGGACAGGGAGGAATTCCGGTTCTACGATGTTATCAGCAGGAAGCTCATGGTGGAGGAGGGGAGGTACCGCATATTCGCGGGGCCCTCCAGCGCGGCGGATTCCCTGTCCGCCTGGGCAGATCTGCCGGGACAGAAGACGGGGAGACGGGATACCGCAGAAAAGACCGCGGCAGACCATTATGACGGCTATGAGAACATCGTCCTGACGGAAGGGCATTTCGGATTTACGGCGGCAGCGGTGAAGGACGCTTCCGGGAAGGCGGCGCTGTGCTACAGGGACTGCCTGATCCACAGGGAGGCATCGGAGATCGTGCTGCACCTAAAGAGCGAGAAGGGCTGCAGCGCCAAGGTCTTCGTGGACGGCAGCCAGGCGGCCCATTGGGAGGGCGACACCGCCACCTATGAGCGAGCGGGATTCCCCCCTATGGACGAGAAGGCAAGGAGGGAGGCCCAGGAGCGCAGGGCAGGGTGGAAGCCCATCTACGCGGACGTGTGCCTGCCCCTGGATAAGGACGCTCTGGAGGGGAAGGAAGGGAAGGCCGTGGAAATCCGGATAGAGCTCACCGGGGACGTGCGGCTGTGCTATTTCCGGATCCGGAAGGGGCAGGCCGGCAGGTGACGGGGGATTCTGTAAGGGGATCTGCCTGAAACGATGCCAGACGCATGAAGTGGTTATGGAAACTACAAAATCAGATTTTGATTACGAAATCAGTTGCTTATTTCTGTAGGAAGTGATATCCTATACGTAGGTTATTTTGGAACAATTTCTTACGAAAGGCAATGAGTTATGAGCGAAGCATACCACATCATCAGCGACGGCTCCTGCGACCTGCCGGGGGAGCTGGCGGCAGAGAAGGACATCACGGTGGTCCCCTTTTATGTCTCCTTCGACGACGGGCATTATCTGAAGGAGAACGTGGAAATCGGCATCAGGGACTTTTATCAGCAGATGGTGGACAGGAAGGGGGTATACCCCAAGTCCTCCATGCCCTCCACGCAGGACTACGTCGATGTCTTTATGCCCTATGCCGAACAGGGGACTCCGGTCATCTGCATCTGCATCACCACCAAGTTCAGCGGCTCCATGCAATCCGCGCTGAACGCTAAGGCAATCGTGCGTGAGACCTGGCCGGAGGCGGAGATTACCGTGATCGACGCCACCATAAACACCGTGCTCCAGGGCCTCTACGTGCTGGAGGCGGCGAAGCTTCGGGACAGCGGGATGGGCTACAGGGAATGCGTGGCTAGGCTGGAGGAGATCAAGAGCACCGGAAGGATTTTCTTTACCGTAGGCGATATGGAATATCTGAAGCATGGCGGGCGCATCGGCAAGGTGTCTGCCGTGGCGGGCAGCGTCCTGGGCATCCGGCCGGTGATCACCCTGAAGGAGGGGGAGATTTTCCCCTCGGGCATCGGCAGGGGCAGGAAGCGCACCACGGAGAAGGCCATCAGCCTGCTGGTGGACTATCTGGAGGAGAACGGGAGGGCCATAGGCCGTTACAGCATCGCCATCGGCTTCGGGTACGACTACGAGGAGGCCGTGGCCTTCCGGGAGCGCACGCTGGAGATCCTGCGGGGCCAGGGGTATGATGTCGGCGAGGGGGACATTCCCATCTACCAGATCGGGGCCACGATCAGCGTGCACACCGGGCCCTATCCTTTGGGCTTCGGCATCATCGAGAAGGGCATCGTGTGAATCAGAGGGCTCCGGCGCAATGCGTCAGGAGCTCCTTGATATTGGCAAAACAATAGTCCGCGGGATAGGGGGTATCCGCCATGTCCTCCGGCTTGGCCTCCCCGGTGAACACCACGCAGGTGTCCACGCCGCCGTTGATGCCGCAGGCGATGTCGGTGTAGAGCCTGTCCCCCACCACCAGCGCCTCCTCCCTGGAGAAGCCGGACAGGGACAGGCACAGGTCCACCACGCTGGCGCTGGGCTTGCCCAGGTAGACGGGCTTTTTGCCGGTGGCGTCCGTGAGCATATTGCAGATAGCGCCGCAGTCCGGCACGAAGCCGAAGTCGATGGGGCAGCACAGGTCGGGATTGGTGCCGTAGAAAGGCGCGCCCGTGGTGGAGAGCGCCTTGCAGGCCTGTATCAGCTTTTCGTAGGTCAGCTCGCTGTCGTAGGCCGCCACCACGCAGTCGATATCCTCGTCTGCGGTCTCAGTGACGCACAGGCCGTTTTTGCGCAGCTCCGCTATGAAGGAGGCCGTGCCCAGGACGAAGACCTTTCCCTGGGGAAAATGCTCCTGCAGAAAGCGCAGCGTCATGTAGCCCGAAGTGATGAACTGATCCTCCGTGGTCTCCAGACGGAAAGCCCTGCGGAACTTCTCCACATAATCCTGGCCGCTGCGGGTGGAGTTGTTGGTGATATAATAGGCCTTGCCGCCAATCGCGTCGATGTACGCCAGAAGCTCGGCGCTGCCCTCATAGAGGGTATCCCCCACGGCCAGGGTGCCGTCTATGTCGAAGAGGAAGAGTTTTTTTCGCTTTAACCGGTTCAAGTCTGCATTCATTTCAGTCGCCCGCCTTATTGTCGTAGTCTGTGATATATTTCTGGTTCCGGTGTCTGGGGCTGGAAGGGATTGTCATCCGTAAGCTTCCGCTGTCGATCAATGGCTTTAGGTAGCGGGAGGAAAAATGTCGCAGGTCCTTGAACCCCATATGAGCCGCAATTTCTTTCTTGCTTTTGGGAATTTCGCAAAATTCCAGGATAGCTTTCGATATATTTACTTGTTGGTTTACTTGTTGGTTTACTTGTTGGTTTACTTGTTGGTTTACTTGTTGGTTGTTTTTTTGCGTTTTATAATTTATGTTTTTAAGTATTACAGTGAATGAAGTGGGAGTGGAATAGAAAACGGGCTTCATCGCATCCGTATACCCGGGAAGCTTAGAGGTTTCATTCAGGATCTTTCGCAATCCGCTGCCTCGCCGCTCCATATATTTCATACGATGGAACAAATCTGCAATCACGGGATTCCGTCTGTCGGATTTGATTTGGTCGATTGGCTGATTCTTGATTTTATGAACGAAAGAAACACAAGTTAGATGT
>CAMTBF010000046.1 GCA_947068385.1 uncultured Lachnospiraceae bacterium | reverse complement strand
ATTACAGGGTTCGCGAAGCGGTTCCTGTAATACTATACATCTAACCTATTGTACCCGAAAACAGGGACATCGTAAAGAGGGAAGTGCGAGAAAGTGATTTACTGTAAGGAAATAGAGGTAGAGACAGAAGGACAGCGGGGCGTGCTCTACGTGACCGACGACGCGCAGACTGCCAGAGGGTTGAAGAAGCAGGGCGAGGCGGTGCTGATTTTCCTCCACCCGGGCAACGGGGAGCAGGATTTCTCCGAATTCCTCTTCGCCGTGGAAGACCCGGAGGATTTGGAGCCGGAATATATAGAGCGGGTCTACAGGAGGCTGAAAGGCCTGCCCTGGAACATCCTGCGGACGGCCCGGTGCCTGATTCGGGAGACCGTTCCCGGGGACGTGGACGCGTTCTATGAAATCTACAGCCACCCCGCCATCACGCAGTATATGGAGGGGCTGTACCCGGAGGTGGAAGAGGAGAAGCGCTACGTCCGGGAATATATCGAAAAGGTCTACACCTTCTTCGGCTTTGGCGTATGGACTGTGGTGGAGCGGGAGAGCGGCGCCGTCATCGGCAGGGCGGGCCTCTCCTACAGGGAGGGCTTCGAGGAACCGGAGCTGGGCTTCATCATCGGCGTGCCCTGGCAGCGCAGGGGCTATGCGGAGGAGGTCTGCAGGGCCATCCTGGACTACGGCTGGAGCGCCCTGGAGTTCGAGCAGGTACAGGCCCTGGTGGAGCCGGGGAACGTGCCGTCCATAAGGCTGTGCGAAAAGCTGGGCTTGCGCAAGGCCGCGGATGTGAGCGTCGGGGAGAAAGAATATTGTCGTTTTATCATCCATAAACCTGACCAAATTTAAGGCTCCCAGGGCGGTCGGACGGCGGGAAAGTGGCGGAGCGCCATCCGGCCTCTGCCAGCGTCCGACAGGATTTTGTACAAATAATACAAGAATCGAAAGAATTTACAGGGTATTTACACGATTTTTTGTGCATTCTGCAAAAAACCTGTCGCTTTCCTATCTGGAAAAATCTGTTGACAGCCGGACGGCAGGGTGCTATACTCACAGTCGTAAAGCAAAGGCGCTATGGGAAACCGTAGTGCCTTTTTTACATAAGGCGATGCGAAGGGGCTTCGAAAGATTCCCGGAGCATCGTTTTTTTATGTCCGGGCCCGCGCAGGGGAACTGCACAGGGCTTACAAAAAAGAGGAGGAGAGAGATTATGACAGAAGAGATTTTCGAATCAATGAACAGTATGCTGTTTGGCGTCTGGTTCCTGATAGGCGCGGCGCTGGTGTTCTGGATGCAGGCGGGCTTCGCCATGGTGGAGGCGGGCTTCACCAGAGCCAAGAACGCAGGCAACATCATCATGAAGAACCTGATGGACTTCTGCATCGGCACCGTGGTGTTCATCCTGATCGGCTTCAGCCTGCTGCTGGGCGAGGACATGGTGGGCCTGATCGGCAAGCCGGGCTTCGACATCTTCACGGCCTACGAGAGCTTCGACTGGTCCAACTTCGTGTTCAACCTGGTGTTCTGCGCCACCACGGCCACCATCGTCTCCGGGGCCATGGCAGAGCGAACCAAGTTCCTGTCCTACTGTATCTATTCCGCGGTGATATCCGCCCTGATCTACCCCATAGAGGCCCACTGGATCTGGGGCGGCGGGTGGCTGGCCCAGATGGGCTTCCACGATTTCGCCGGCTCCTGCGCCATCCATATGGTGGGCGGCATCTGCGCCCTGATCGGAGCGAAGCTCCTAGGCCCCCGCATCGGCAAGTTCGTGAAGGACAAGGACGGCAAGGTGACCAAAGTGAACGCCTTCCCCGGCCACAGCATTCCCCTGGGTGCCCTGGGCGTGTTCATCCTGTGGCTGGGCTGGTACGGCTTCAACGGCGCGGCGGCCACCAGCGTGGAGCAGCTTGGCTCCATCTTCCTGACCACCACCGTAGCCCCCGCCGTGGCCACCGTGGTATGCATGGTCTTCACCTGGATTAAGTACGGCAAGCCGGATGTATCCATGTGCCTGAACGCCTCCCTGGCGGGCCTGGTGGCCATCACGGCGCCCTGTGACGTGACGGATGCCCTGGGCGCCACCGTGATCGGCGCGGTGTCAGGCCTGCTGGTGGTGTTCGGCGTATGGCTCCTTGACTACAAGCTGCGCATAGACGATCCCGTGGGCGCGGTGGCGGTCCACTGCATGAACGGCATCTGGGGCACCATCGCCACAGGCCTCTTCGCCACCACCAGCGCCCCCGGCAGCGAGATCGACGGTCTGTTCTACGGCGGCGGCTTCCGCCAGCTTGGCCTGCAGCTGATCGGCGTCCTCAGCGTAGGGGCCTGGGCCGCCGTGACCATCACCATCGCCTTCCTGATCATCAAAGCCGTGGTGGGCCTGCGCGTCACGGAGGAAGAGGAGATCGTAGGACTGGACGGCCCGGAGCACGGCCTTGCCTCCGCCTACTCCGGCTTCTCCATTATGGATGTATCGAACTACAGCATGAATGTAAACGAAAATACAGACCTCGGCACAGATGTGTACGAGAACGCCTCCCAGGCCAAGCGGGCTGCAGCGGTGCAGGTGGCCGCGGAACCGGCCATTTCTGCCACAGGCATGTACAAGGTGGCCATCATCGCCAAGCTGTCCCGGTATGACAAGCTGAAGAAGGCCATGAACGACCTTGGCGTCACCGGCATGACCGTGACCCAGGTCATGGGCTGCGGCATCCAGAAGGGCGCGGGCGAGATGTACCGCGGCGTGGAGATGGACGCCACCCTCCTGCCCAAGGTCAAGGTGGAGGTGGTAGTCAGCAAGATCCCCGTGGAGACCGTGGTGGAAGCCGCCAAGAAGGCCCTCTACACCGGCCACATCGGGGACGGCAAGATATTCGTCTACAACGTGGACAAAGTCATCAAGGTCCGCACCGGCGAGGAGGACTTCGCCGCCCTGCAGGATGTGGAATGACAGGATATGAAACAGGCCGCCCTTTTACCGGGGCGGCCTGTCATTTACAGAGATTCCGCGGAAATCCATTATGGCTCTTCCTTGCCGCGTATATCCCGATAGGCTTCCTTCACGCCGTTCTTCACGGCCCATTTGATGATGAAGTACAGCGCAATCAGCACGATGATGGCCGTTCCGCTGCTGATTCCCAATTCCTCCCACATAAAATCACATCCTTTCGAACTAAGTCCCCTGTCAGACTATCTCGTATAGAAAATCTGCGCGATAGGCGAATCCGGCGACAGGATGACGGTCTTGTTCTTCCCGGTCAGGGAGGCCTTCAGCGCGTCCAGGCTGCGGACGAAGGAGTAGAATTCCTGCTTGGACTCGTCCCGGTAAGCCTCGGACAATATCCGCATGTACTCCGCCTCCCCCTCGGCGATCAGGATCTCCGCGTCCTTCTCTGCCTCGGACAGCAGCACGGTCACCTCCTTGTCCGTGGTGTTGCGGATGATCTGGGCCTCGGAGCTGCCCTCCGCGGTGTAGGTGGCGGCGATGTTGTCCCGCTCGGAGATCATGCGCTCATACACGGCTGCCTTGTTGTCCCCGGGGAGGTCCAGCTTCTTGGTCTCGAAGGACAGAAGCTCGATGCCGTACTGGTCCAGGGAGCCGCCGATGTTGGCCATGATGGCGGCGGAGAGCTCCCCGTCCCGCCCGGAGATCACATCGTCCTGGGTGGTGCTGCTGATGACGTTCTTCGTGGAGTTGTACACGATGGCGTCCAGCCTGCCCTCCGCGTTGGTGATGGAGGAGTTCAGGGTCTGGGCGAATTTCAGGGGATCCGCGATGTACCACAGGATGTAGCTGTCGCAGATCATGGTCTTCTTGTCGCTGGTGATGACGTCCGAGGAGGGCAGGTCATAGAGCAGGATCTCCTTGGGCAGGGTGTCCACGCTCTGGATGAAGGGGACCTTGAAGCTGATTCCCGCCGTCCCCACCACATGGTCTATCTTTCCGAACTGGCGCACCAGGCTGTACTCGTTTTCCCTGGTGATGACGATGCTGGACGCACCGGCCACCAGCAATACGAACAATACTACGATCAAAAGGACTCTCTTTGCTATTTTCATAGATTACCTCCGTTTTCCTGTCTCATTCCGACATATATGCCAGTCAGTCTTCCGCCAGCTCATCCGTGCCGTCCTGCTGGGCCGGGGCGTCGCCCTGCTGGGCACTGCCCTGAGCTGCCCTGCCCTGGGCTGCGCTCTGGCCGGAAGCGGGCTGCTGAGCCTGCTGTCCCTGGGCCTCCCCGTCCTCCTGCGTCCCGGTGAAGGATTCCAGGGGATAGATGGTCTGGGTATTGCCGTTAGGGCTCTCGATGATGACCTTCAGGTCCGGCAGCACATCCTCCATGGCCTCGTAGAACATGCGCTGTCTGGTGACGGCGGGGTTCTTGACGTACTCCTGGTACATGGAGTTGAAGCGGGCCACCTGGGCGGTGGCTTCATTGATGCGCTCGGTCTTCTGGGCCTCCGCGTCCTTGATGATGCCGTCGGCCCTGGCCTGGGCGGAGGGGAGCTGCTCGTTGCGGTATTTGTTGGCATTGTTCAGGGCCGTCTCCTTGCCCTGCTTGGCGGTCTCCACCGCCTTGAAGGCCTCCATGACCTCCACGGTGGGCGGCTCGGAGTCCTGGATGGTGATGTTCACAAGCTGGATGCCGATGTCCTGATCCTCCAGGCGCTTTAAGATCATCTCCTTGATGGAGGCCTGGATCTCGTTCTTCCCGGTGGTCAGCACATCGTCCACGGGGTAGCTGCCGATTACGGTGCGGATGCAGCTCTGGCTGATGTTGCGCAGGATGTCCAGCGGGGCCTTGGAGGCGTACAGGGCCTTCACGGGATCGCTGTAGCGGTACTCCACGTAGAAGTCCACGTCGATGAAGTTGAAGTCCGATGTGATCATCAGGGACTCCTCCTCGTCCACCTCCTCGCTCTCCGCGTTGTAGCCGATGGCGAAGCCCTGGATGGTGGTGTTCACCTTCCTCACCTGCTGGATGAAGGGTATCTTGAAATGGAGCCCGGGCTCCGACACGGCCTGGGCCTGCCCTAGGGTGATCAGCACCGCCTGCTCCTGTTCCTTGATCTCATAGGTGGAGTTCAGGGCCAGCACTGCCAGGACGACCACCGCGGCTACCAGACCCACGATTTTTCCGGCGGGATTTTTCCCCTTGGGGCCCTGCCCCTCCATGCCGCCGTCCATGGTCTCGAAGCCGTTCCTTTTGTTGCGGAAAGAATCACTTTTCATATGCATACCTCCTTGTGGATTCTCGTCAAGACTGTTTTCTAATGCTGAGTCCATCATACTTTATCTATGTGGAAAAAGCAACAGGAATGCACGCACATTAGGGAGAGCTATCGTGCGCTGTGGCGCAGCATGGCAATGCGGGCTTTTCTTTTGGCAGAAACTGTGTTACAATGCGTGTAGAAAATCCGAATCGGGACAGACTAGTCTACAGGAAAAGGTTTGGATTTCCAGAATCAGGAGGAGTCATTATGATGAAAAAGAGATTGGTTGCTATGTGTTGTGCGGTGGCGCTGGCGCTCCTGCTCGCGGGATGCGGCGGGGACGGAGGGAAGGAGAGCTCTTCGGGCTCCGGCGAGGACAGCGTCCAGGAGAGCACGGAGAGCGCCCCGGCGGAAAGCGCTGCCCCGGAGGAGTCGGATCCGGCAGACAGCGGGGAGGCGCAGGCCCCGGAGGGCGATGGGACGCAGGGCTCGGAGGGCGGGGACGCCCCGGACAGCGCCGGAGAGGGCTGGAGCCAGGAGATGGAGGATCTGAAGGCCGCGGCCCTGGAGGCGGCGGAGGGCGGCTACTGGCCGGAAATGGCGCTGGAGCCGGACATGCTGGAGATGAGCTTCGGGATTACCGCAGACATGTACGAGGACTACATGGCGGAGATGCCTATGATGAGCGCCCATGTGGATACCCTATTGATTATCAGGGCAAAAGATGATAAAGTGGAGACAGTCCGGGAGGCCCTGGAGGCCTATCGGGACGCCAAGGTCAGCGACACCATGCAGTACCCCATGAACATGGGGAAGATCCAGGCCTCCCGCGTGGAGACCATTGGGAATTATGTGATGTTCGTGCAGCTGGGCGGGGACACCACCCAGGCGGAGGAAGAGGGCGATGAGGCTGTAGTCGCCCTGTGCCAGGAGAGAAACGACAAGGTGATAGAGGCCGTCCGCGCCAAGCTGCCCTGAGAGGGGGCTGGCCCGGAGGGGCCGCCTTGTAGCGTAGTATAGGAGTATACAGGAATGGTTTTCAGCAGCATCGTGTTCCTTTTCCGGTTTTTGCCATTGTTCTTCCTATTGTACTATCTGGTTCCCGAGAGGATGAAGAACCTCATCCTCTTTTTGGGGAGCCTTGTCTTCTATGCCTGGGGGGAGCCGGTGTACGTGCTGCTGATGCTCTTCTCCACGGTGGCGGATTATGTCCACGGGCGGCTGCTGGAGAGGCTGCGGGGGAAGCGGGCGGCGAAGGCGGTATTATTGTCCTCGGTGGTGATCAACCTGGGGGTGCTGTGCTTCTTCAAATACGCGGACTTCCTGATAGGATCCGTAAACGCGGTCTTCGGCACAGGCCTTCCGCTCCTTTCCCTGGGGCTGCCCATCGGCATCTCCTTCTACACCTTCCAGACCATGTCCTATACCATCGATGTGTACAGGGGCCAGGCGAAGGTGCAGAGGAACCTCCTGGACTTCGGGGTGTACGTGGCCATGTTCCCCCAGCTCATAGCCGGGCCTATCGTGAAGTACCGGGACGTGGAGAAGTCGCTGCACCATCGTAGGATGACCCTTATCGACGTCAGCGAGGGGCTGAAGCGCTTCTGCATGGGCCTGGGGAAGAAGGTGCTGCTGGCCAATAACATCGGGGAGCTCTGGGCCTTCGTCAGCGCGCAGGACCCTCGCAGGATCAGCATGCTCACGGCCTGGCTGGGCATCCTGGCCTTCGGCTTCCAGATCTACTTCGACTTCTCCGGCTATTCGGACATGGCCATCGGCCTGGGGCGGATGCTGGGCTTCCGGTTCCCGGAGAACTTCAACTATCCCTATATCTCGGCTTCCGTGACGGAGTTCTGGCGCAGATGGCACATCTCCCTGGGGAGCTGGTTCCGGGAATATGTGTACTTCCCTCTGGGGGGCAGCAGGAGAGGGCTGCCCAAGCAGCTTCTGAACATCCTGGTGGTATGGATGCTCACGGGCATCTGGCATGGGGCGGGGTGGAACTTCCTGCTCTGGGGGCTGTGGTTCGCCCTGGCGCTGATGCTGGAGAAGCTGTTTTTGGGTAAGCTCCTGGCATGGCTGCCCAGGGGGATCGGCATCCTGTACACGCTGCTGGTGGCGCTGGCGGGGTGGGTGCTCTTCGCCCTGGAGACGCCGGCGGGCATCTGGAGCTATGTGAAGGCCATGACGGGGACGGGCGTCAGCCTGATTGACAGGCAGGGCATCTATCTGGGCAGGCAGTACCTGATTCTGTTCCTGGTGGCCCTGGTGGCGTCCACGCCCCTGATCCATAAGCTGACGGAGCATCTGAAAAATTCCCGGACAGGCTTCCATATGGCCCTGTACCGGTTCGGAGAGAAGTTCATCCCGGCGGGCCTGCTGCTGCTGTGCATCGCGGGGATCGTGGACGCGTCCTACAACCCTTTTCTCTATTTTCGCTTTTAGGGCCGGGGGTGGTTGACCGGATGAGTCAAAGAGGAATGATCGCAAATGAATGAGAAGAGAAGCGCTCTTTTTACGATTATCGTCATCGCGTCCGTGATAGCGGTGTTCACCGCGGCGGACCTGATACAGAAGGACCGCCTTTTTTCGGAGACGGAGAACAGGGTGCTGGCCGCCAGGCCGGAATTCTCCCTGGAGGCCCTTCTGCGGGAGGACTACACGAAGAAGTATGAGGACTACCTGACGGATCAGTTCGTCAGCCGGGACAAATGGGTGTCGATCAAGACATGGATGGACCTGGCGCTGCAGGAGAAGGAGATTGGCGGGGTCTATCTGGGATCCGACGGCTATCTGATAGAGAGGCATCTGCCCGGGGACTATTCTGCCGTGCAGGAGTCCAAGAAAATCGCGCTGCTGGAGAAGCTGGTCTGGGAGTGGGACGCGGGGGTGATGCTGGTGCCCACGGCGGACAATATCCTCACGGACAAGCTGCCGAAGTTCGCGCCCTATTATGACGAGAAGCAGCTGCTGGACCAGGTGGAGCGCCATGTGGGGGAGGAGCATTTCGTAGACGTGTACGCAGTCCTGCAGGAGCATGCCCAGGAGGAGATCTATTACCGCACGGACCACCACTGGACCTCCCTGGGGGCGGCATACGGCTATGATGCCTGGGCGGCCTACACGGGGCGGCGCGGGGGGCGCTACGGCGCGGAGGACATGGAGCTGGTGGCGGAGGATTTCCTGGGCACGCTGCAGGCCAAGGTGAACCTGGACATGGCGGGGGATCCCATCTATTATTTCCCGGAGACCTTGAAGCGCCCCCTGAAGGTGACCTACGACCTGAAGGAGGAGGCGGACACCTGCTACGAGGCCTCCCACCTGGACACGAAGAACAAGTACGGGTTCTTCCTGGACGACAACCATGCCTTCGTGGAGATCGAGACAGGCTATCCCAACCACCACACCCTGTTCGTCATCAAGGATTCCTATGCCAACTGCTTCATCCCCCTGCTGATCCCCCACTATGAGAGGATCTACGTGCTGGATCCAAGGTATTTCAGGGGCAGGCTGTTCGAATTCATGGAGGAGTATGAGCCGAAGGGCGGCATGGACGTGCTGGTGCTGTACAACTGCATCCATTTCCTGGAGGATTTCGCCTATGTGGAGTAGGGGCCGCAGGATCCCTGAGGGCAGGGCCCTTACGGAGACCGGCTTCCGACAATCAAAAGAGGGAGGGGACTGGGATGAAAGCAGTGATATTCGATATGGACGGCGTCCTGTTCGACACGGAGGCAGTGTGCATGCGGGCCTGGATGGAGATAGCCGAAAGGTGGGGGCTGCCTAAGATGGAGGAGGTCTTTCCCCTTGTCATCGGCCTGAACGCCAATGACAGCAGGCAGGTGGTCTTCGATGCCTACGGGGAGGATTTCGACTACCCGCTGTTTCGGGAGCACACCGCCGCATGGTTCCGGGACTATGTGGAGGAGAACGGCATTCCGGTGAAGCCGGGGGTGAGGGAGATCCTGGAGTGGCTCAAAAGCGCCGGGTACGCGGTGGGGCTGGCGTCCTCCACCAAGGAGGAATCCGTCCGCAGCCACCTGAGGCACACGGGGCTGGAGGACTACTTCTCCGTAGTGGTGGGCGGGGACATGGTGGAGCATTCCAAGCCCCTGCCGGACATCTATCTGCTGGCCTGTGAAAGGCTGGGGGTGGAGCCGGGGGAGGCCTATGCCATCGAGGACTCCCCCAACGGCATCCGTTCCGCCCACAGGGCGGGGATGTGCCCCATCATGGTGCCGGACATGATCGCGCCGGATGAGGAGATGCGGCGGCTGAGCTGCGTCATCCTGGAGGATCTGACACAGGCGCTGGCCTTCCTTCGGGAGAGGACGGCGGCGGAATAGGGCGGCATCCGGCAGGGCAGGGCCCGGCTGATGCATGACCGGAACAGGGATTGGAAGAAGAAAATGGCGAATCTGGGAATCCCCCGCAACACCATCGAGGTGCTGCGCAGGCATAATTTCACATTTCAGAAAAAATACGGGCAGAACTTCCTCGTGGATCCGAACGTGCTGGAGCGGGTCATGGACGCGGCGGGGGTGTCCGGGGAGGACTGCGTGCTGGAGATCGGCCCCGGCATCGGCACTATGACCCAGCTCCTGGCGGAGCGGGCGGGGAAGGTGGTGGCGGTGGAAATCGACAGGAACCTGATCCCTATCCTGGAGGAGACCCTGTCCCCCTACTCCAACGTGGCGGTGATCAATGAGGATATCCTGAAGCTGGACGTGGGAGAGCTGATCCGCGTCCGGGGGGAGGGCCGTCCGGTGAAGGTGGTGGCGAACCTCCCTTACTATATCACCACCCCCATCATCATGGGCCTGCTGGAGGGCGGCGCTCCCCTGGAGAGCATTACGGTGATGGTGCAGAAGGAGGTGGCGGAGCGCATGCAGGCCGGCCCCGGCTCCAAGGACTACGGGGCCCTTTCCCTGGCGGTGCAGTATCATTCCCGGCCGGAGGTGGTGGCCAATGTGCCGCCCAACTGCTTCATCCCCAGGCCTAACGTGGGCAGCGCCGTGATCCGCCTGACCAGGTACGGGACGCCTCCCGTCCAGGCGGCCGACCCGGGGAAGCTGTTCGCCGTGATCCGGGCCTCCTTCAACCAGCGCCGCAAGACCCTGGCCAACAGCCTGGGGAACGCGCCGGGGCTTGCGGCCTCCAGGGAGCAGGTGGCCCGGATTCTGGAGGAGATGGGGCTTCCGGCCATGGTCCGGGGCGAGGCGCTGACGCTGGAGCAGTTCGCGGCGCTTTCGGACAGGCTGTGAATTTTTCTTTTTTATTTTTGACATCTGCATATTGGCTATGTTACACTAGAGAATAATGGCCGGAGGTATGGGAAGAGGCTTACATATAGATTGCCATTAGGGATAGGGGCGGATTACCTTGGATAAATATGAATATAAAGTAAGATCGGATGAAATAAAGTCCCTGATCGCACAGGGGAATTATGCGCAGGCTGCCGAGATCGCGGACACCATCGACTGGCGCAGGGTGAAGAGCGTGATGATGCTCTGCACCGTAAGCGATGTATATAAGATAAACAGGCGCTATGAGGACGCGAAGAACATGCTGCTGCTGGCCTATGAGCGCAGGCCCGGCGGCAGGACCATCTGCTACTCCCTCTGCGAGCTGTGCATCAAGACAGAGGAATTCGTGCAGGCCCTGAACTATTTCAAGGAATTCACGCAGGTGGCCCCCAGGGACACGGGCCGCTATATCCTGCAGTACAAGCTCTACGAGGCCCAGGAGGTGAGCCTGGAGGAGCGGATCGGCGTGCTGGAGGAGCTGAAGAAGAGGGACTACAGGGAGAAATGGGCCTATGAGCTGGCCTATCTATACCACAGGGTGGGGCTGGGGACCCGCTGTGTGGAGGAATGCGACGAATTGATCCTGTGGTTCGGCGAGGGCAGGTATGTGGTGAAGGCCATGGAGCTGAAGATGCTCCACCAGCCGCTGACGCCGGCCCAGCAGGAGGTGTACGACCGCCGCTTTGAGGAGCCCGCGGAGGAAATGGAGCCGGAATACCAGGAGGCCTACGGGGAAGAGGCGGCCTATGGAGAGGAGCCCGTGGAGGGCCAGGAGGGTGATTACGGCTGGCCGTCGGAAGAGGGACGGCTGGAAGAAGAGATGCAGGAGCCATTGCCGGAGGAGGGCGCTTCCGGGCAGGATGCCGGGGAGGAGCTGGACATCCAGGTGAAGACCGTGGACGTGGGCCAGTACAATACCATCAACCTGCAGGCCGAGCTGGCGGCAGGGCTCCAGGAGGTGCTGGGAGCGGACGGGACGGTCCACGGGGCGCCGGGGGAGCCGGGCCGGGGAGAGGCCCGGACGGCGGGCATGCCGGAGGACGGCGGCTATCAGGATTACACGGAGGAAGAGATAGAGGACTCGGAGGTGTTCTTCGGCGCTACGGGAGAGCTGGAGGATGCCTCGCTGGAGCTGGAAGAGCCCGGAGGGGCCGGGTATGAGGAGGTGGCTGCGGAAGGGCAGCGGCAAGGCCCGGAGCCGGGTGCTGCGGGAGCGCAGGGCTACGATTCGGGGCGGGCGGCTGTTGGACAAGGGCAGGGCTTGGAGCAGATGCCCGCGGAGGAGAGGCATGCCCCGGAACAGGGCACTGCGGGAGCGCAGGGCTACGATTCGAGGGGGGCGGCTGTAGGACAAGGGCAGGGCTTGGAGCGGATGCCCGCGGAGGAGAGGCATGCCCCGGAACAGGGCGCTGTGGGAGCGCAGGAGCCAGGCGCGATGGCCGGGAGGCGCGGGGAGGCGCAGCCGGAGCGGAAGGCGAAGGGCGTACAGGCCCTGCCGGAAGGGGAGAACGGAGAGCCGGGGGCTGCGGCATCCCCGGAGGGAGCCCCGGGACAGGACGTGGGGCTGCCGCCCAGGGAGCTGGCGGAGGTGCTCTCCCAGGAGGCGGACGGGCAGATCAGCATGGTGTTGCCTGAAAGCGCCGCGGTGGAGAAGCAGATAACAGGCCAGATGAAGATCGAGGATATCCTGGCAGAGTGGGAGCGGATCAAGAAGGAGAACGAGGCCAAGTGCCAGGAGGAGGTGCGCCAGCATGTCCTGAGCCAGACAGGCCCCATGTTCACGGAGTTCGAAGCCACTGTCAGGGACGGCCTGCTGGAGCAGCTGGAAAAAGGAGAGGCGGAGCAGAGCGGGCCGGAGGAGGCGCAGGCGGAGCCGGAGGAGGCCGTGGCGGAACAGGCCGCGGCGGGCATGGAGGCCGGAGGGACGCGCGCAGCGGAGCCGGAGGAAGGGCCGGGATGCATGTCGGGGGAGGAGAACCCGGTGGATGCCGGTTCCCCGGAGGGGCAGGAAGCTGCCTATACAGGAGGAGACGGGCCGGAGCATGCGGAGCAGGCCGGGTATGTGGATGAGGCAGCCGCTGCACAAGCCGCTGCGGAGTACATGGGCCAGGCCGGGTACGATGCTGCAGCCGACATGGAGGGCGAGCCGGGGTACGTAGAGGAAGGTGCATACGAGGGCGAGCCGGGGTATGTAGAGGAAGGTGCCTACGAGGGCGAGCCGGGATATACGGAGGAAGGTGCCTACGAGGGCGAGCCGGGGTAAGATCGGAAGAGCGTCGTGTAGGGAAAGAGTGTAGATCTCGGTGGT
>CAMTBF010000045.1 GCA_947068385.1 uncultured Lachnospiraceae bacterium | reverse complement strand
CGACCACCGAGATCTACACTCTTTCCCTACACGACGCTCTTCCGATCTGGTGCGCTTATGAAGGTTATATCGACAGAAAAGCGGTTTTGCCAGTGCTGTATGGAAGAGCATGACGTACAGAAGGTGCTTCTCCGGGAGAGCAACCGATTCAAAGGTGTGCCTGTGGAGTATGATGCGGCATATTTTTACTGTGACCGCGCTGGCGAAACCTATGCCGACGAGGAGCTGGTTTCGGCGAATGATGTGGCTATGAAAGATGCTTACCGCAGGGTGAGCGGGCTGCTGGCCACAGACGAAATCATAGGGATCCGCTCCAGGTATGGCATCACGCAGAGCGACCTCTGCCTCCTTCTTGGGTGGGGAGGGAAGACCGTCACCCGGTATGAGAGCCATCAGGTGCAGGATAATGCCCATGATACGATTCTGAAGAAGCTCAGAGACGACCCGGAGTGGTTCCTTACGCTTTTGGAATCGGCAAAGCCCTCGCTGGTTCCGGCCGCTTACGCGAAGTATTACAAGGCCGGGATACGGCTCTATGAGAATGACGGGGACAGCTATCTGAGAAGGGCGATTCTGGCCAGGTATGCCCCTTATATGGATAGGGCGGAATTTAGTGGGGACAGGAAGCTGGCGTTGGATGTGGTGGCGGATGCGATCCGCTATTTTGCCAATTCCGCATCGGTGACCAGCCTTTATAAGGTGAAGCTCATGAAGCTGCTCTGGTATACCGATGCTCTTTCCTACAAACGCAGAGGGCATGCGGTTACAGGAATGGTCTATCAGGCCCTGCCCATGGGAGCGGTTCCCATTGCCCATGACACCATCATTGAGCTGAGCGATATACGCTATGAGGAAATGGAAATAGGGGACGGGACAGCATATAAGTTCCTGCCTACGGAGGATAAGGATTATCGCTACCTGGGAACAGAGGATAAGGATATCATGGATGCGGTGATATGCAGGTTCGGCAGGGCGTCCAAGGGAGAGATCGTGGCAGCCATGCACCGCGAGGGGGCGTATGCAAAGACGGCCCCCGGGGATATCATACGGTTCGGGCACGCAATGGAATTGAGCCTTGCCTGAATGCGTCGCAAGAACCTGCCCGCTCAGGTTACGAACTCTCATAAAGGCGACCATTTTTACTTCTCTTCGGAAAGCTTCGGAAAGATTTTCCCCGCGAGGGTTGCAATGCGGGTAGTCCGGGGCTATACTGAAAGGGAGCGGCATGACGGGAAGTCCGCGGAGCGAGCGAAAGCCGGGCTGTCGCGCGGAATCTGTGGCAGGGGCAGGCGGCACGCCTTACAGGAGGAGAAAGATGGAGATACGAAATGATGACGGCCAGAACATGGGAATCCGTTTGCTGAAGAAAGGGCAGAACGGCATCCTCCACGCGATATTCAGCCGGATGGGCCTCTTTGTGGTGCTGCTGGCGGCGCAGGCGCTGTTCCTGGTCAGCGCCTATCAATGGTTCCGGGAGTTCCGGCCGCATATCATCAGCGGCATGGCCGTGTTCACCGTCATCATGGTGCTGTATCTTTTGAACTGCAGCCTGGATCCCACGGCCAAGATCACTTGGCTGGTGGTGGTGATGCTCACCCCGGTGTTCGGGGCGCTGCTGTATTTCTATACGAAGATGGACATCGGGCACCGGGCGCTGAAGGTGCGATTCAGCCGCATCATCGATATGACGCGGGACAGCATCCCCCAGCCGGAGGAGGTATACCGGAACCTGGAGGAAGAGGATCCGGGGGCCGCGGCCCTGGTGCGCTATATCCAGCGCAGCGGCTGCCATCCGGTGTACGACAGGACGGAAGTCACCTATTTCCCTCTGGGGGAGGACAAGTTCGCGGAGCTGCTGCGGCAGCTGGAGGGAGCAGAGCATTTCATCTATCTGGAATATTTCATCATCGCGGAGGGGATGATGTGGGGTGAGGTGCTGGAGATCCTGGCCCGCAAAGCAAAGGAGGGCGTGGACGTGAGGGTGATGTACGACGGCACCTGCGAGTTCACGCTGCTGCCCCATAAGTATCTGAAGCTCCTGCGGGAGCTGGGCATCCAGTGCAAGGTGTTCGCGCCGGTGTCCCCCTTCATCTCCACCCATTACAACTACAGGGACCACCGCAAGATCCTGGTGATCGACGGCCACACCGCCTTCAACGGCGGCGTCAACCTGGCTGACGAATACATCAACCGGATTCAGCGGTTCGGCCATTGGAAGGACACTGCCGTCATGCTGAAGGGGGAGGCGGTGAAGAGCTTTACCCTGATGTTCCTGCAGATGTGGAACATGGACGAAAGAGAGCTGGAGTTCGAGAAGAGCCTGGCTTATCCTGCCATGCCCGGGGAGCAGCCCAAGGGGCATGCGAAAGGGTATGTGGTGCCCTATGGGGACTGGCCTCTGGACGACGACAAGCTGGGCGAGCGTGTCTACATGGACATCCTGAACCGGGCCAGGCGCTATGTGCACATCATGACGCCCTACCTGATACTGGACGGGGAGATGGAGACGGCCCTGAAATTCGCGGCGGAGCGGGGCGTGGAGGTGGCATTGATCCTGCCGGGCATCCCGGACAAGCGGATTCCCTATGCCTTGGCCAAGACCCACTACAGATCGCTGCTGGCATCCGGGGTGAAGATCTACGAATACACCCCCGGCTTCGTCCACGCCAAGGTCTTCTGCTGCGACGGGAAGGAGGCGGTGGTGGGGACGATCAACCTGGACTACCGCAGCCTCTACCATCACTTTGAGTGCGCCACCTATATGCATGGTACGGACTGCATCGCGGACATCGAGGCCGACTTCCGGGACATGTTCTCCAAGAGCCGCCAGGTGACGCCGGAGACGGTACGGAAAGAGAAATGGACCATGAAGCTGGCGGGAGTGCTGCTGAAGGCGGCGGCGCCGCTGCTGTAAGGATAGGGGGGATTGCTGGCGCCCTAGGAGCGGCAGCCGGCGGGACGGATTTGTTCGGCAGATCAGAAAGGGTGTAGAAGACAGATATGTGGATATTATATGCGTGCGGCTCGGCAGTGTTCGCCGGAGCCACGTCCATCCTGGCCAAGTGCGGCATCCGCAGGACGGACTCCAATGTGGCCACGGCGGTGCGGACGATCGTGGTGCTGCTCTTTGCATGGATCATGGTGCTGGTGGTGGGCTCCGGCGGCCAGATCGGGCAGATAGAGGGGCGGACGCTCCTGTTCCTGGTCCTGTCCGGGCTTGCCACCGGGGCTTCCTGGCTGTGTTATTTCAGGGCGCTGCAGATCGGGGACATCAACAAGGTGGTGCCCATCGACAAATCCAGCACCGTGCTGACCATCCTCCTGGCATTTATTTTCCTGCATGAGACAATTAGCGTGGTGAAGGCGGCGGGAGTGGTTCTGATCGCGGTGGGCACGTTTTTGATGATCGAGAAGAAGGAAGCGGAAAGGAAGTCCGGCGTGGAAGTCCCGGCAGGATCCGACAGGGGGAATGGAGGGCCGATGCTCCAGGAAAGAGGGGCGTTCCATGACAGATCAGCCCTCCATGGGAAAGGGTGGTTCTTCTATGCAGCAGGCTCCGCGGTGTTCGCCAGCCTCACCTCCATCCTGGGGAAGATCGGCATCACCGGCGTGGAGTCCAACCTGGGCACGGCTATCCGCACCGGCGTGGTGCTGATCATGGCCTGGGTGATGGTCTTCGCCACCGGAAAGCAGAAGACCGTAAAGGAAATCCCCCGGGGAGAGCTGGGCTTCATCTGCCTGTCGGGGCTGGCAACCGGCGGCTCCTGGCTGTGCTACTACAAGGCGCTCCAGGAGGGCCCCGCCAGCGTGGTCGTCCCCATCGACAAGCTCAGCATCCTGGTGACGGTGGCCTTTTCCCGAATCGTGTTCCGGGAGCGGCTGTCGTTTCGGTCCGGCCTGGGGCTTGCGCTGATCGTGGCGGGGACCATGCTGATGCTGTTCTGAGGGAAAATCCTGCAGGCATGGCGTTCCCGCACGGATCCTGTCCTAAGCTTTCGTCAGGGCATTCCGCAGGAAGCCCACATAAGTCACCACGAAATACACGGCGTACACGCACAGGAACAATAGGAAGGCCAGCCCGAAATAGCCGGCGGCCATAGTGTGGGTGCCGGTGTGGACATTGAACTTCCAGCCCAGATACACCGCCATTGTCCCGCTGATCAGCGCCGCGAACAGGATGGGGCAGAGGTAGAAGCAGGCCAGCTGCTTTAGGATGACCCTGGAGATCTCCCGGTGGCCCAGCCCAATCTGGTGCAGCACCTGGTAGCGGAACCGGTACTTGGCGGAGTCCGAGAGCTGCTGTACGGACAGCACCGTCAGCGCCACGCAGACGAAGACCAGGCCGATGTAGACCAGGGCGAAGATGACGGAGGACAGCATGAACTTCACCTCCGGGATCAAATTGTCCCTGACGATGTTCGCCACCACATATACCACGATATTGTCCGTCCCGCAGGCCATGTCCATGTTCTCCTGATGGCCGCCGAAGGGTGTGGTGGAGGTTCTTTTGGAGGGGAGGGCGTCCAGCTTCCGCAGCAGGTCATCGGGGGCGCGTCCCTCCAGATTGGCCGTGAGCAGCCGGTAATAGGGCGTCATGCGCTCTGCCGTCCGGTCAGAGACGATGAGCAGATAATCCGCGCCGTTGTGGCCGTCCTGGGAGAGGGGCTCCGTATAGACGCCTGCGGGACGGAGACGTGAGGAGTGCTCCGCAGTCCCGGAACCCGGCTCCGCGCTGTCCCCCGGCTCTTCGGAACCCGAATCCACCCGAATCTCCAGCTCTCCGGTGAAATCCCCGGTCTCGTCCCAGACCCGCTCCTTCAGATGCAGCAGGAACTCCCCTTCCTCCAATTCCACAGGCAGCAGCCCCGCCATCTCCCGGAGGCGGTTGTAGTCGGACAGGGCCAGATAAGTGTCATGCTCATAATAGGCCCAAATCTCGTCCCTGCCCAGCGCCTCCCGGTCCAGGCTGCCGTCCGCGCTGGTGTACGCCCCGCCGAAGGTCTTCAAGTGGGAGTACAGCCACGCGTTCACCGTGTCGGTCCCGTTCTGGCGGATATCGTAGATCAGGGCCTCCTTCACGCCGCATTCCCGGTTCAGCACCTCCAGCTCCTCCTGAAAGGCGTCCTGGGTGTCGCTGCTGAAGACCATCACGTCGAAGGGCCATTTGTCCAGCAGGGTCTGGTTCTGGTAGTCATTGAACATCAAAGCGATGGCACAGCCCAGCAGCGCCAGGACGAACAGGGAGGTCAGGGTGCCCAAGGTGAACCGCAGGGTCTTCAGCTTGGAGGAGAACTGCCGCAGCAGGAACAGGTTCTGCCCCTTGAATATCCCCTTCCCCTTTCGGCGGATGTAGCAGATGACCCAGGCCGCCACGCCGGTGTAAAAGACATAGATCGTCACCACCAGCCCCAGGAGGAAGCCCAGGATCACAGTCACGTCCCACGCCTTGAAGAAGAACAGGAACAGCGCAAAGGCCAGCAGGAATAAGCAGGAGAGGGGCAGCAGCCAGCGCTTGGCCTGCTCGTGGGACTCCCGGATCTCCTCGTTCTGCTTCTGGCTGCTCATCAGGGCATGGATGTTCATCCGCCGGAACTTGCCTCTGCACCGGAGAAGGGCCAGCAGGTAGCATCCGCCGTAGCAGGCGGCCGTGGTGACAAGGCATCCCACGCTCCATTCCAGCCTGGGGCGGTATTCCATCATGATCATACTGTACAGGATCGCCAGCAGGATCTGCTGCAGCAGCATGCCCAGGGCCAGGCCTCCGGCAAAGGCGGCGGCCCCCAGCAGCAGGCTCTCCCGCATGTACAGGCGGGAAATCTCCTTCTTCTTCATGCCGATCAGCAGATAGATGCCGAACTCCCGGCTCCTTTTCTCCAGGATGAAGCGGACCATGTAGTTGATCAGCCACGCCACGATCAGGACGACGAAGAAGGTGGCCATGCCCACCAGAACCGCGAAGATGCCGGCCATCTCGAACAGCTGTTGTATCTCCCTGGAGAAGAGCAGGGAGTGGAAGGCGAACATGATAGCCGTGACCAGCATCATGGTCAGGAAGTACACCAGATAATCCCTGGCGGAGCGCATCACGTTGCGCAGGGCAAGCTTACTGAGCATCGGAGAGTTCACCTCCTGTCAGGGACAGCACGTCCAGGATTTCGTTCAGGAATTCACGGCGGCTCTTTCTGCCCCGGCGCAGCTCATGGAAGATCTGCCCGTCCTTCAGGAACAGGATCCGTCCGCAGTAGCTGGCGGAGAAGGCGTCGTGGGTCACCATGAAGATCGTGGCCTCAAGCCGACTGTTCATGTCCGTGAAGGTCTCCAGCAGGGTCTGGGCGGAGCGGGAGTCCAGCGCCCCCGTGGGCTCGTCCGCCAGCAGCAGCTTGGGGCGGTTCACCAGGGCCCTGGCGCAGGCGCAGCGCTGCTTCTGGCCGCCGGAGACCTGGTAGGGGAATTTGTCCCGGACATCGTCTATCCCCAGGAGATCCAGCATCTCCCGGCAGCGGGACAGGACCTCCCGTTTTTCCCGCTGGTGCAGGCTCAAGGCCAGTAGGATATTCTCCTCAATGGTGAGGGTGTCCAGCAGATTGTACTCCTGGAAGACGAAGCCCAGGTTTTCCTTACGGAATTCCGACAGCTTGTCTTCGGACAGCTCCGTGATGTCTACAGTTTCGTAATAGATATGTCCGGCGGTGACGCTGTCGATGGTGGACAGCATGTTCAGCAGCGTGGTCTTGCCGGAGCCGGAGGGCCCCATGACCCCCACGAACTCGCCTTTGTCCACACGGAAGCTGACCCGGTCAACGGCCTTGGCCACAGCCGTGCCGCTGCCGTAATATTTTTCCACATCGCATACCCGGATATAGGATTGTTCCATTGTATGAACCTCCCTTTTTTCCTTAGTATAGCAGTTATGGGGAGGATATGGTATGGGTTTTCTTTGCGGGAACCTTTCAATATCGAAAGATTTGGAGAGGAATCATGCATTCCGTGATTTGGCCGGCAGGGAAAAGCCGGAGAGATAATCGCTGACCGGGAATTCCAAGGAGATCCGCGTCCCTAAGCCCGCCGCCGATTCCGCCCGGATCCGTATCCCCAGCTTCGTGCAGAGCTTCCGGCACAGATACAGCCCCATGCCTGTGGCCCGGGCACCGCTCCTGCCGTTGGTGCCGGTGAAGCCCTTGTCGAAAATCCTGGGAAGCTCCTCCTGGGGGATGCCGCAGCCATTGTCCTCTACCGCCAGGAGGACATTGCGCCCTGCCCGGCTGGTGGAGATCCGCAGCATGGGCTCCGTGTCCCTCCTGTATTTCACGGCGTTCAGGACGAGCTGCTCCAGGATGAAGGCGATCCATTTGGCGTCGGTATAGACCGTGTCCGGGCAATGGACGCTGGCCTGCATGCGGTTTTCGATGAGGGCGTATTTGTTCTTCTGCAGCATCTCCTCCGCGGTCTGCTGCAGGGTGGCCTCCTTGATGAGGTAGTCCTTGTACACCTGATCCGAGCGGGCGTAGAAGAGGGCCATGTCCACATAGTGCTCCGTCCGCCGGTTTTCGGCCAGGATGCGGCGGGCGGTATCGTCCTTTCGCTTCTCGCAGAGCAGATAGATGTCCGCTATGGGAGCCTTTATCTCATGAACCCAGCTTTCGATGTATTCCCGGTACTCCTGCCCGGCATCCTCCAGGTCACGGATCCGTTCGATGACGGACTTGTTGGACTTCCGGATCATGTCCCGGTAAAGCCTGTCCTCCAGCCGGAAGGAGTCGGGCATCAGCTCGCCCAGCAGGTATTTCTGGTCGGCCTGCTCCAGGATTGCCTCCACCTGCTTAAAGTAGCGCTTTCTGCGAAAGAATTCCGTGAGGAACCAGGCGGTGAGGAGGATTAGCCAGGTGAGGAGGATGATGCAGCAGCAGCCTGCCGGATAAGCCGTGGCGGTCAGAAAAGCCGAGAGCAGCATCATGCAGACGCCGTGGAGCATCAGCAGCAAAAGCCTGTCCTTGCAGTAATCCGCGAATTTCATATCATGTACCCCATTCCCCGTTTCGTCCGGATGAAATCAGACAGCCCCAGCCCCTCCAGCTTCCCCCGGATGCGGGTGACATGGATGCTCAGGGCATTGTCGTCCAGGAAGACGGCATTGTCCCAGAGATATTCCACCAGCTCCGTGCGGGACACGATGCGCCCCTTGCGCCGGAACAGGCAGGCCAGTATCTTCAGCTCGTTCTTGGTCAGCTCCGCGCTGGCGCCCCGGTAGCGGATGCAGCCTCTGGCCAGATCCAGCGCCGCGCCCCGATGCTCCAGGATCGGCTCCTCCCCCTTGCCCGCCCGCTTCAGCACGGCGGTGATATGGGCCAGCAGGACGGCGGGCGGGAAGGGCTTGGTGACATAGTCGTCCCCGCCCTGCAACAGGGCTGTGACCTCGTCCGAGGCATCCGACCGCCCTGTGACGAAGATGACAGGCACGTCAGAGGACTTCCGGATCTCGGCGCACACATCGAAGCCGGACTGCCCCGGGAGGTTCAGGTCCAGCAGGATCAGGTCCGGCGAGAGGGAGGAGACCTGTCCTGCTATATGGTCGAACCGTTCCAGCGCGGTGACGCGGTACAGGGAGCCCCGTAGGAGCGCTGCCAGCTCCCGGCGGAATTCCGTATCGTCCTCTATGATCAGGATATGCATGTGCCCCTCCTATCTGATTCGCCGCGCCACAGCGCTAAAGCATAAAGCCTGTTCGACGTACAGTTAAAAAAGGAACTTTCATTCGAAAATGTACCCATGAAAGTTCCTCTCGTGTGCCATGGAAGGTTCCTGTCCGGCAAAGATTCTGAGCCCTAGCGGGTTCAGTCCCTCCTGGGATCCGTATCCCTGAGGATGGGCGGGATCTGGGAGAGCATGTTGTCGATGTCCTCGAACATGGCGCTCTTGGTGGTGCCCAGATTGCTGGCGCGGCCGATATGCTTTATGACCTCCTGGTTCTGGAGCTTTATCCTGTCGAAAAACTGGCAGAGCACCTGCAGGGCGTTCTGGGAGTCGCCTATGACGCCGGAGATCTCTGCCTGCACGGAGGAGGTGCCCTCCGCCACGGTGCTGATCTGCTGGAAGGACTCGGAGGTGCCGTTGACGATGCCGAAGCCCTGGTCCAGAGCCGACTGGGACGCCAGGATGCTGGTGTTGAGCTGGTTCGCCCCGGATTCCACATCGTGGATGCCGGTGTCCACGTCATCGGTGAGCTCCTTGATCTCCCTGGCCAGCTCCCGGACCTTCTCCGCCACCACGGCGAAGCCCTTGCCCTGTTCTCCGGCCCTGGCCGCCTCGATGGAGGCGTTTATGGCCAGGATATTGGTCTCGTCCGCGATGGACACGATCTTGCCCATGCACTGCTGGATGTTCTTTACCGCTGTCTGCAGATAGGTGAAGGTGCTCTCCATGTCCGCGTAGGTCTGCTGCACCTTGGCGGAAGTGAGCTTCAGCTCCTCCACCATGCCCTGGGCTTCCGATACGGTCTGGGTGATGTCCGTCCGCACCTGGTCGAACTGCCCCGCGGCCTGATTGATGCTGGCAAAAGACTGTCCGAAGTCCTGGAGCTGTTCCTGGAATTGGTCGGCCTCAGCCAATACGCTGCTGAAGGAATTGCCGATCATGCTCAGCTCGAAGAGGGATTCCACTTCCTTTTTGGCCAGCTCCTTCTGATAGCCCTTCAGGCAGTCCGTCACGTGCAGCACGGGATAGAGGCTTTTTTCATCATGGCGCACCTGCCCGTTCTTTGGGTGTCCTTTCTTTGAAAACAACATTATGTATCCTCCTGATTTCAATTCCCTTTGATTCCCTTTGGTTCCATGCATATGTCCCATGGATCCCCCGGGTCATTCAAATACGACGCAGGTCATGGACTGGTTCACGAACTGATTGTTGTAATGCTCCCCATAGCCGACCAGGCCTGCGTGGCTGCCGAGCTTTGCCATCTCCTGCAGGTAGGTGGACATGTAGCGCTGCTCAGTGAACAGCTTGTAGCGGAACAGGCAGTTCACGGAGAAGACGGCGGAGCGCTTGGGGAAGTCCCGGCAGATGTCCTCTATGGTCTTCCTCACGATGGCCGGATAGTCCCCCAGCTCCAGGAGGACCAACACGTCGGAGTCGTTCACCTGGCGGAAGCAGGCCAGGGAATTCCCGTTGACCTCCTTGATGGAGACGATGCAGGTGTCGTCCCCGTTGAGCTTGCCGAAGGGGTTCTTGAAAGTCTGGGTCAGGATCTCCTGATCCGTCACATGCAGGATGCTCTGATATACCTGCTTGGCCGGGTTTCCGTTCAGGGAGCCGATGATGTATTTGGCCCGGTCCGTATTGGAGGCGATGAAACGGTAATCGCCCATCTGGTGGTAGATGTTCTCCTTGTAGGTCTTGACCCGGCCGCCCTGGTTGCGCACCAGGGCGTAGGCCACGGCATCCTCATAGATCCGGCCGCCCACCGATACCTTCCCGCCGTCGCCCGTGCCCCCCACAAGCTGGATGCCCCGGCTCCGCAATGACGTATAGAGCGTGGTCAGGACGCAGGCATCGTTCCCGCTGCAGAAATCGATGCATACGGTGTCCTGTTTGGATCCGTTTATCTTCCTGATGTCCGCCTCCAGCCGGTCTATGTATTTCACCGGCATGACGGATACCTGCTCCAGCACATTGGCCGTAGCGCTGACCCCTCCTGAAAAAGCGATGACGCCCACGCCATTCTCCACCACCTTGGTGTCATAGCTCATTCCGATGCATCCGATGCTGGGGATGCCGGGGTAAAGTCTCTCCAGGGCCTTCACATGCTCCTCGAACTGGGCATTGTTTGAAAGAAGCATGATGAACTGCGGACTGTCCAGATTGCGGACCGCCTCCGACAGGTCCCCGCGATTGCTCATTCCGAAAAATTGCCTCATGCAGCAGCCTTCCTTTCATAAGGAACCGTATACAGTTCCTGTAAGCATATATTTTATAAAAATCTTGATAACAGCATTGATTATACCTTATAATGAAGCATATCGTCAACATGAATTCGCCGTTTTTTGGATGGAATGGCCGTGAGGGCGGCGGGAGTGCGATGGATGCATAAATATTCATGATTATAAGAATATTTGCATAAAAACAAAAAAGAAGTGGACATTTATACAAAATGTGCTATACTTACCATGGAGGTGCAGGAAGATGATCAAAGCAGGGATAATCGGGGCCACAGGGTACGCGGGCAGCGAGCTGGTGCGGATACTGATGGGCCACAGGGAGGCGGAAATCGTGTGGTACGGCTCCCGCAGCTATATAGACAAGAGGTATCATGAGGTATACCAGAACATGTTCCGGATCGTGGAGGACGTGTGCAGGGACGACGACCTGGAGGAGCTGGCGGAGCAGGCGGACGTGATCTTCACGGCGACGCCCCAGGGATATCTGGCGGGGCTCTTGACGGAGGGGATATTGGAAAAAACAAAAATCGTAGATCTGTCCGCGGATTACCGCATCAAGGACGTGGCGGTGTATGAGAAATGGTATGGGATAGAGCACAAGTCCCCCCAGTTCCTCCCCGAGGCGGTCTACGGGCTGTGCGAGCTGAACCGGGATCAGATAACAGCCGAGACCAGGCTGGTGGCCAATCCGGGCTGCTATACCACTTGCTCCATCCTCACGGCGTACCCCCTGGTGAAGGAGGGGCTGATCGACGTGGACACGTTGATCGTGGACGCGAAGTCCGGGACTTCCGGGGCGGGGCGGGGGGCCAAGGTGCCCAACCTGTTCTGCGAGGTGAACGAGAACATCAAGGCCTACGGGGTGGCCAGCCATCGCCATACGCCGGAGATCGAGGAGCAGTTAGGGTATGCGGCGAACCGAGGGATCATGATAAACTTCACGCCCCATCTGGTGCCCATGAACCGGGGCATCTTGGTGACGGAGTACGCGAAGCTGAACAGGCGCGCGGACGGCACGCTGCCCACCTATGAGGAGATCCGGGCCGTCTATGATAGATATTATGCGCGGGAGAGGTTCGTGCGGGTGCTGGACAAAGGCGTCTGCCCGGAGACGAAATGGGTGGAGGGCAGCAATTATGTGGACATTAACTTCGTCATAGACCAGCGTACCGGGCGCATCATCATGATGGGCGCTTTGGACAATCTGGTGAAGGGCGCGGCGGGGCAGGCGGTGCAGAACATGAACCTGCTGTTCGGGCTGGAGGAGAGCCAGGGGCTGGAGCTGGTGCCCTGCTTTCCGTAGAAGAGCGAATACGGTTTGGGATTGGCCGTATAGTTTCAGGCGATAGGACGAAGAGAATGGAGGTGGCGCGATGGAGGGTCGTGGAAATCAGGAGTTCCTCAGTTTCCTTTTAGAGAGATTCAGAATCGAGCGGGAAAGATTCGACCGCTCGGGAGTATACGCGTACACCCAGCGTCTGCTTGCCTACAATTCAAATAAGATTGAGGGAAGCACGCTGACAGAGGAGCAGACGGCCTCCCTGTTCGACAATGGAACCCTGCCGAAATCGGACGATTATTACAGGGCGAAGGACGTGGAGGAAATGAACGGACATTTCCTGATGTTCAACAAAATGCTGGATACCATTGACCAGCCGCTGACGGCCGGGCTGGTGAAGCTGTTCCACTATGAGCTGAAGTCAGGCGTGTTCGAAGACCGGGCCAATGGATACGCCATCGGGGACTACAAAAAGAGGCCTAATATGATAGGCATCTACCAGACGGTCAGGCCTGAGAACGTGGAGAGCGAGATGGATTGGCTGCTGGAATGGTATCACGGCAAGGCATCGGACATTGCAGTGCTGGCAGAGTTCCATGCTAGGTATGAGAGCATCCACCCTTTTCAGGACGGCAACGGGAGGACTGGCAGGATGATTCTGTTCAGGGAATGCCTGAAAGGTGGAATCGTACCGGCGGGGATTGAGG